>DATHIG010000239.1:0-4999 GCA_035490035.1 Actinomycetes bacterium | reverse complement strand
GCCAGGCGACAGCTCCAGGCGGACCTCCCCGGTGACGGCCGGCTGGGTCTCGGCGACGAACGCGTCGAGGGCCGCCCTGAGGGGGGAGAACCAGAGACCGTCGTAGACCAGCTCGGCGTAGCGGATCTCCAGCCGCGCCTTCTCGTGGAGCACGTCGCGGTCGAGGGTGAGGTCCTCCAGGTCGCGGTGGGCGGCGATCACGGCCAGGGCGCCCGGCACCTCGTAGACCTCGCGGCTCTTGATGCCGACCCGCCGGTTCTCCATCATGTCGATCCGCCCGAACCCGGCCTGGCCCCCGAGCCGGTTGAGCGCGGCCACCACCCCGGCCAGCCCGATCTGCTCGGAATCGAGGGCGACCGGGACGCCGGCCTCGAACTCGACCACCACCTCGCGCGACCCGCCGGCGGCCGCCGGCGAGACCGTCCAGGCGAAGGCGTCCTCCGGCGGGGCCAGCCACGGGTCCTCCAGCATGCCGGCCTCGATGGTGCGGCCCCACAGGTTCTGGTCCACCGAATACGGCTTGGCCTCGGTGATCCCGCCGAGGTCGAGACCGTGCTTGTCGGCGTAGGCGATCGCCTCCGGGCGGCTCATGGCCGAGTCCCTGACCGGCGCCAGGACCTCGAGGTCGGGGGCGAGCGCGCCGCAGCTGACCTCGAACCGGACCTGGTCGTTGCCCTTGCCGGTGCAGCCGTGGGCCACCGCCGCCGCGCCCCGGCTCCGCGCCTCCTCGACCAGGAGCTGGGCGATCAGCGGCCGGGAGAGGGCCGAGACCAGCGGATAGCGGCCCTCGTAGAGGGCGTTGGCCCGGATCGCGGGGGCCAGGAAGTCGACCGCGAAGCGCGGTCGGGCATCCACCACCACCGCGTCCAGCGCCCCGGCGGCCATCGCCCGCTCGGCCAGCCCCGGCAGGTCCTCGCCCTGGCCGACGTCGGCCAGCAGGGCCACCACCGCGCGACCCTGCTCGTGGACCAGCCGGTGGACCGTCACGGTGGTGTCCAGCCCGCCCGAGTAGGCGAGCACGACAAGATCGGCGGTGGGTCGGGTCATGCGGAGGCTCCTCGGTAGGGTTCTGACAGGGCTGGTGGTTCGACCGCGAGGGTGGCGAGCTGGCGGGCCATGGCCCGGCCAGGGGTGCGTTCGGCGCAGACCACCAGGACGGTGTCGTCGCCGGCGACGGTCCCGGCGACTCCGGCCAGGCGGGCCCGGTCGAGGGTGGACGCGAGCGCTCCCGCGTGACCGGGCGGGGTCCGGAGCACGACCAGGTTGCCGCTGGGCACGATCGCCAGCAGTGACGCGCCGAGCACGCGGCGGACCTCGTCGTGGTCGGCGCCCTGCCCGCGCTCCGGCTCGGGCAGGGCGTAGACCAGGCGGCTGTCCGGCCCCCTGACCTTGACCGCGCCCAGGTCGTCCAGGTCGCGGGAGACGGTGGCCTGGGTGGCGTCGAAGCCCTGGATGCGCAGATGCTCCAGGATCCGCGCCTGGCTGGAGACCTGCCTGGTCCGCAGCAGCGTGGCCAGCGCCCGCTGGCGGTCGGCCTTCAGCGGCACAGGCCGGCCTCCTCGAGGGCCGCGGCCAGTCTGGCCAGTCCCTCGTCGATCTCCTCCTCGCTGACGACCAGGGGTGGGGCCAGACGCAGGGCGGTGTCGGTGACCGGGTTGACCACCAGCCCGCGGCCGAGGGCGGCCAGGGCGGCCTGCTTGGCGCCGGCCGGGGCGTCCTGGCCGAGGTCGAGCGCGAACCACAGCCCGGCCCCGCGCACCTCGGCGCCGCGCAGCTCCTCGGCCCGGTCGCCCTCCCGCGGAGGCGCCCAGGTTGACCGGCCGACCAGGCGGCCGCGCAGCTCGTGGAGGCCGTCGGCCAGGCGGGTCGAGACCTTGTCGACGTGGCCGCCGAGCAGCGGCTCGATGACGTCGAGGGTGGCGAGGGCGGCCGTGCAGGCGACCGGGTTGCCGCCGAAGGTGGTGCCGTGGTCGCCCCGCTGCATGACGTCGGCGACCTCGGTCCTGGCGATGGTGGCCCCGATCGGGTAGCCGGAGCCGAGGGCCTTGGCCATGGTGACCACGTCGGGTCGGATGTCGTCGTGCTGGTGGGCGAAGAAGCGGCCGGTGCGGCCCATGCCGGACTGGATCTCGTCCACGATCAGCAGCACGCCGGCCTCGGCGGTGAGCTCCCTGACCGCCTTCAGGTAGCCGGGGGGCGGGACCCGGATGCCGGCCTCGCCCTGGATGGGCTCGACCAGCACCGCCGCCGTGTCCGGCCCGATGGCCTCGCGCAGGGCGACGGCGTCCCCGAAGGGCACGTGGGAGAAGCCGGCGGGCATCGGCTGGAAGGGGACGTGCATGGCCGGCTTGCCGGTGGCGGCCAGGGTGGCCAGGGTGCGGCCGTGGAAGCCGCCCAGGGTGGCGATGATGCCGGTGGCCTGCTCGCCCCGGCGGTCCCGGCCCCAGCGCCTTGCCACCTTGATGGCGGCCTCGTTGGCCTCGGCGCCCGAGTTGGAGAGGAACACCTTGGCATCGCCGCCGAAGTGGCCGACCAGGCGCTCGGCCAGCTCCACCTGTGGCCCGGTGAAGTAGAGGTTGGAGGTGTGGCCGAGGGTGCCGAGCTGCGCGGCCACCGCCTCCACCACCTTGGGGTGGGCGTGGCCGGCGGCGACCACCGCGATCCCGCCAAGGAAGTCCAGGTACTCGCGGCCGCGCGCATCCCACAGGTGGACCCCCTGGCCGCGCACGAACTCCACCTGGGGCCGCAGGTAGGTCGGCCAGAGCACGGCCGACTCCCGCTCTGGCAGACTCATTCCTCCACCGCCTCCCGATTGATCGTGGCACCCCTCTGGGGTTCCCCGAACCCCTCCGGCCGATTGATCGTGGCACCCCCCTGGGGTTCCCCGAACCCCTCCGGATGGATCATGGTCCCGACGCCGGTGTCGGTGAACAGCTCCAGCAGCAGGGCGTGCTCGCGGCGCCCGTCGAGGATGTGGGCACGGCGCACGCCGCCGCGCAGGGCGGTCACGATGCCGGTGAGCTTGGGCACCATGCCGGCCGACAGCTGTCCGCCGGCCAGCATCGCCTCGGCCTCGGCCACGCTGAGCTGCGGGAGCAGCGAATCCGGGTCGGCCAGGTCGGCGTACAACCCCTCGAGGTCGGTCAGGTAGACCAGCTTCTCGGCGCCGAGAGCTGCGGCCAGGGACCCGGCGGCGGCGTCGGCGTTGACGTTGTAGGGCTGGCCGCCCGGCCCGGCGGCCACCGTCGCCACCACCGGGACCAGGCCCTTGTCGGTCAGGGCGCGCAGCGCGGTCGGGTCGACCGCCTCGACGTCGCCGACGAAGCCGAGGTCGCGCCCCCCGGGGTCGACCCGCGGCCGGGCGACCAGCAGCAGGCCGTCCTCGCCGGAGAGTCCGACGGCCAGCCGGCCGTGGGTGTTGATCCGGCCCACCAGGGTCTTGTTGACCCGCCCGACCAGCACCATCCGGGCCAGGTCCATGGTCTCGGCGTCGGTGACCCGGTGGCCGTCGACGAACACCGGCTCCTTGCCGAACCGGGTCATCAGCTGGCTGACCTCGGGACCGCCGCCGTGGACCACGATCATGTCGAGGCCCACGTAGCGCAGCAGCACCACGTCGTCGACGAAGGCGTCGAAGCCGGCCGTGCCCATGGCCGCCCCGCCGTACTTGACCACCACCGTTGCGCCGGACAGGCGCTTGATCCACGGCAGGGCCTCGTGGACCGCGGCCGCCTTGGCCTGCAGGTCGTCCATGGAGGGAGCCGTCGTCACCGTGGCAGCCCCCTGGCGTTCCCCCGACCCCATCGGACGGGACGGACCGGACCCGTCGCCGGCTGGGCCGTCGTCACGTGGTGTACTCCGAGTTGAGGCGGACGTACTCGGGGGTCAGGTCGCTGGTCCTGACCTCGGCCCAGGGGCCGCTCCCACCCAGGTGGAGCCGGAACTCGATCTCGCGGCCGTTCATCGCGGCGCTGGCGTCGGCGCCGGTGGGGCGGCCCAGGCTGACCAGCAGGACCCGCTCCGGCGGCCCGGCCGGTGGCTCGATGCCGGCGGCGCCCGGTCCTCCGGCCACCTCCAGACGGATCAGGCCAGGGTCGAAGACGACCCCGGCGGTGCCGGCAGCCTGCAGCACCCGGCCCCAGTTGGGGTCCCCGCCGTAGACGGCCGTCTTGACCAGGGGGCTGTCGGCGACCCGGCGGGCGACGGCCAGGGCCTGCTCGACGTCGCCGGCCCCGCCGACCTGCACGCTGACCACCTTGGTCCCGCCTTCGGCGTCGGCCAGCATCTGGCCGGCCAGGTCGTGGCAGACCGCGTGGACGGCGGCGGCCAGGTCGCCGGGGTCGGGCCGGGCCCCCGAGGCGCCGGAGGCGAGCAGCAGCACGGTGTCGTTGGTGGACTGGGCGCCGTCGACGGTGATCCGGTTGAAGGTGGCCGCGGTCCCCGCGGCCAGGGCGGCCCGCAGCGCCTGCGGCTCGGCGACCGCGTCGGTGGTCAGCACGGCCAGCATGGTCGCCTGCGGCAGCTCCCCCATCCCTGCCGCAGGAGCGCGGTCTGCCCGGGCGAGGGCCAGCGCTGGGGCGAGCATCGCCGCGCCCTTGGCCATGCCGGCGACGGTGGCGCCGCCGGCCACGCGGGTTCCTGCCTGCTTGGCCACCGTGTCGGTGGTGCGGATGGCCTCGGCGGCGGCCTGGCCGCCCGAGCGGTCCAGGGTGACCGCGGCCTTGGCCACCCCGTCGGTGACCCTGGCGGTGTCCAGCGGCACCCCGATCACCCCGGTCGAGCAGACCAGCACCTGGTCGGGCCGGCAGCCGAGCTCGGCTGCGGCCCGCTCGACGGTGGCCAGCACGGCCGCGGTGCCGGCCGGCCCGGTGCAGGCGTTGGCGTTGCCCGAGTTGAGCACGACCACACGGGCGTCGGCCGACGCGGCAAGGCGGTCGCGCGACCAGACGACCGGTGCGGCCACGACCTGGTTGGTGGTGAACACCCCGGCCGCGACCGT
>DATHIG010000238.1:0-5435 GCA_035490035.1 Actinomycetes bacterium | reverse complement strand
CATTCTCGCTTGCTGATGCGTACCCCGGCTCCGAGGCGTAGTACCCGAACGGTGTTGTCTTCTGGTCGCGGCCGAGCGGCATGCACACCAGCGGCACGCCGGCGGCGAGGGCCTTGAGCACGCTGCCGTGACCGGCGTGGGTGATCACGGCTGAAGCCTCGCGGAGTATTTCGCTGTGCGGGGCAGCGCGGAGCACCCGGACGTTGGGCGGCGCGGGCACCTCGGCGGGGTTGCACGCCGACCGACCAGGCCTGGATCGAGTCGCTGTTCGGACACGTCAAGACCGAGTGGCCGCACCTGGAGAAGATCCGTGACCCGGGCGAACTCGCCCTCGAACTCGACCACACCCGACAGCAGTACAACACCGAGCGGCTGCACGCCGGGATCGGCTACGTCACCCCCGACGACGAGCACCACGGTCGAGGCGAAGCCATCCGCCAAGCCCGCCGCGACGGCCTCGCCGCGGCACGACACACACGCATCGAATACCGTCGAACCCAAACACGGAACCCATCATGATCGCGCGCCGATCCTGGCTGGGTATTTCGTCGACCGAACACCGGATTAAGTCAGAAACACCTCAATGATCCGTTTCATCACAGACCCCCTCACGGGACGCTTCTCCCGGTCCGAACACCGATCAGTGTCCTCCCATCACCCAGCATCCGCAGCGGATTCCCTCGCGCCGTGTAATCCGCGGCGGCCGCCGCCACACAGCGAAGGACGCAGAGTTGGGCCCGGGTCCCAGCGCCGCGCCTGCCGCAGGCCGCGGGAGTCTTCCCGGATATCCCCTCTTCTGCTGGCGCGCCCCGACCGCCGCCGGGTGACCCCTAACCTCCGACTCATCAACCCGTCCGCGGCGACCGCCGCCGCCAGGTCGCTTCTCCGTCGTGATCGTTCTCCCGTTCGTTCAGGGGTCGTAGAAAACCAGCAGGGGGAGGCTCGTCGACCCGGCAAGACCGCGACATCGGGCATTCGCCTGGCGCATTCCCGAAAATCCTCCACCGGCTGTCTAGACGTCCGAGGGTGACCGGAGGAAGGTGAGGCGCGGGTGCTCACGCGGAGGGGGGCTCGGCACCAGCGCCCGCACTGTCCACGTCACTGTGCCTGTCCCGACGCGGGCACACCATGACCGAAATGAGGCAACGATGTTACGTCGCCTATTCGCTGGCGCCCTCACGGCAGGCCTGCTGCTGCTGATCGGGACACCTGCCTACGCTGCACCACCCGTCACCGAAACCACCACCGCCAAGAACGTCGTCGACACCTTCGTCGACGCCGGGCCGGGGTGCGAAGACGGTGCGCTGTTCACGGTCACCACCACGACCAATGTGATCGAGCACACGACCGCATTCGACGACGGCCGGCTCCACGTCACGTTCACCCAGACCGGCACGTTCGTGGCCGTGCCATTAGACCCCAGCCTGCCTACGTTCACCGGACACGTCACGGTCTGGGGCGGCTTCAACGACAACGGCAAAGCCGTGAACGGCACGTTTACCTTCAACATCCGCGGCACCGGGTCGGACGGCTCGAGGTTCCACCAGCACGAACTGGAGCATTTCAACTCCACGCCAACGGGTGCGGAGTTCTTCTTCACCCGCTGCCACACCTGACCTCAACCTCGCAGCCCCGCCGAGTCGTCGAGATCGGCGGGGCTCATGGAGGTCGAGGAAGACCGCCTCGACGCGGCGCCTCTTCGACCGCCTGAAGCCGGTCGGTCTCGTGGCGGTGGCTATCCATGGGTGGCAGCATCGGGTGGCAGACCGGAAGCCCGTGGATGCTGAAGTCGATGGCTCGCCGCTTCGGTAGTCCCTGCAGACTCCGCGAGGTATCAGAGGAGGGAATCGCGCGATGGCACAGGAAAACAGCGGCCCGCCTGGCATCAGTCGGCGATCGTTTGTCCAGGCGACGGGTCTTGCGGGGCGTTCGATCAGTTCGGGCCCGAGCTGGCGTGCATCTTCAGTGAGCCCGTGGTCGGCGAGTGCCACGACGGCACCCTCAACGACATCTTCGGCCGACACCTACACGACGACCACGTCGACACCGCGCTTGATGCCCTGGCCGCCGCCGGTGGTTAACCGGCGCCGGTCGCCGAGGGGAACGTCGGCGGCGGGACCGGCATGGTGTGTCACGAGTTCAAGGGCGGAATCGGAACGGCATCCCGCCGGCTCCCGGCCGAGGCAGGTGGGTACACCATCGGCGTCCTGGTCCAGGCCAACCACGGCACCCGCCGCACCCTGACCATCGCCGGCGTGCCGGTCGGGAAGGAGATCACCGACCTGTTGCCGGAGATCCCATCGGCGGCGCGGCAGTCCCCGCTGGGCAAGACCAGCTCCATCATCGTCGTGGTCGGCACCGATGCGCCGCTGCTGCCGCATCAACTCGACCGGCTGGCCCGCCGCGCCGCCCTGGGCATCGGCCTCGTTGGCGGCCGCGGCGAGGATCCGTCCGGCGACATCATCATGGCGTTCTCGGCCGCCCACGTTCTCGACATCAGCATCCCGCCCACCCAGCAGGTCGAGACCGTCACGCTATTCCATACCGACCCGCTGCTCGAGGCCACCGTTCAGGCCACCGAGGAATCGATCGTCAACGCCCTCGTCGCCGCCAGAACCATGACCGGCATCAACGGGAACACCGTGCACGCGTTGCCCCACCGGCGGCTACGCGAGGTGCTGCGCAAGTACAACCGCCTGGCCGGGTGAGACGTCAAGCGGACCCCGATCTGGAGGTGCCGGGAACCGCCCAGCGACTCCAGGGAGATCCCGATAACGTCCACGAAGCCACCACGCCCACGCGGTTCGACCGCTGGTCCGGCACCTGCTGGTCGCGGCGGGCATTTTGCTCCTGGTCGGGGTCGTGCACCCGACGTGTTCGAGGCGACGTTCGCGGACGCGGCGCTCGACACGCCGCTGCGGTCCAGGTTCATGTCGGTTGGACGCGTGCAGGGTGGTCAGTTGTCCCCGGGTTCGATGAGTCCGGTTTCGTAGGCGAGGACGACGGCTTGGGCCCGGTCGCGGAGGCCGAGTTGGCGAACAGGTGGGTGAGGTGGGTCTTGACGGTGGACTCGCCGAGGAAGAGCGTGTCGGCGATCTGTTGGTTGGAGCGGCCGCGGGCGACGAGTCGCAGCACGTCGAGTTCCCGGTCGGTGAGGGTGTCGAGAGCCGCGGGCTTTTGGGTGCCGGGGCGCGGGCGACGTAGGTATTGCTCGACCAGGCGTCGGGTTATCGCTGGTGCGAGCCGGGTGTCGCCGGTGGCCACTACGCGAACTGCGTCGGCGAGTTGTTCGGGGCGGACGTCCTTGAGGAGGAAGCCGCTGGCGCCGGCGCGTAGCGCGTCGTAGACATACTCGTCGAGGTCGAAGGTGGTGAGGATGAGCACCCGCGGGGGGTCTGCGTCGGCGAGCAGCCGCCGGGCTGCCTCGAGCCCGTCCATGGCCGGCATTCGGATGTCCATCAGCACGACATCGGGGCGCAAAGCCCGCGCGCGTTCGAGCGCTTCTATGCCGTCGACGGCCTCGCCGACCACCTCGATGTCCGGCTGTGCTTCCAGGATGAGCCGGAATCCGCCGCGGACGAGGGCCTGATCGTCTGCGACCACCACCCGGATCATGGCGCCGCCGGCTCGACCGGGAGCCGGGCAGTGACCGCGAAACCGCCGTCTGGGACCGGGCCGGCGCGCAGTTCCCCGCCGTAGATGCTGACCCGCTCCCGCATGCTGGTGTATCCGGTCCGTGAGAGCCCGGCGTCAGGCTTACCGTCGATCTGGTCGGCTCGGCGCGCTTGAGGGCGCGACAGTGTGAGCCGGTGTCGGCGTTGCCGACCACAGGGAGTGGCCGAGGACTACCCAGGCGAGATAGACCAAGACCAGGCTGCCGCCGAGGGTGGCGATCTCGCTGATCAGGAACAGCGCCGGGCCGCCCACGATCAACAGGCCGGCGCCGATGCGCGGCGCGACGCCGGCGCGCCAGGTGCCCAGGCCGAAGAGTGGGGAGCCGAACACGACCAGCAGCAGTCCGGGGACGATGAAGGTGACGAAGGAGAAGTCGAGCAGTGGCGACCAGTACCCGCTGAACGCGCCGATGGTGAGGAGCAGCAGACCGACGAAGCTGGCGCGAAAACCCCACCGCTCGAGCCGTCCGCCGTGCTGGGCCTGGCGGGCGTGGAGTCCGACGAGGCCGGCCAGCATGCCCATGGTGATGAACAGGAACAGCTTGAAGTAGGTCAGGCGGACGACGTCGGGTGAGGCGAAGGTGAGCAGCGGACCGAAGAGGTCCCGAGCCGGCTCGGCCCATGCCTGGACCCAGGGTGAGGTGGCGTCGGCCGCGCCGTCGTCGGTCGCGAAGTAGGCCAGTGAGTAGAGCGGAGCAAAGACGAGGCCGAGGATGCCTCCGACCATGGCGGCCAGCCCGGTCCAGCGCACCTGGGCCGGACTCGGGTGGATCACTTGGTTCAACATTGGAACTCCTTTCGAGCGACCGGGTCGGTCTCGGCCGGTGCCCGTACTGTCGTCGCGCCGCACTCCTGCGGTCGTCCGCACCAGGGCTCGATCCGGGTCCGCCGTAAGGATGACGGCGGTCACCCGAACCCTCGCTCCGAAGACTGACTTCAGGACGGCGTCTTCGGGGTTAACGTCATGTCATGTCCTGGCTCCCAGGCTCGGCTGACCGGCGTGACGTGGCGCTGGCTCTGGGCGTTGCCGGCTTGGCCCAGGCTGAGGTGTGGTCCGGGGTCGTCGCGGGTGGCCCGGCACCTGCGGTGGCCGCGACTGCGTTGGTGATGGGGCTGGTGTTGGCGTGGCGGCGACATGCTCCCCTGACGGTTGTCGTAGTTGTGTGCAGCGCGGGGGTTGCCCAAGCGGTGCTCGGTGTGGACTCGAACAGCTTCTTCACGCCGCTGCTGGCGATGGTGGTCGCGGTCTCGTCCGCGGCCTACCACGCCCGTCGCCCGCTCCTGGCCCTGCTCGCGGCACTGGGCCTGAGCTGGCTGGCGGTCCTGGTCGAGCACGGCCCCTCGGGCGACGTGCTGTTCGCTGGCGTTGTCGTGGGCGGCGCGTGGCTTGCCGGCCACCTGGTACGCGTCCAGCAGGATCGTGCGCAGCTGCTCGAGCAGCGGGCCGCCCAACTCGAACGGGAGACGGAGTGGCAGGCGGCGGCGGCCGTGGCCGAGGAGCGGGCCCGGATCGCGCGTGAGCTACACGACGCCGTGGCGCACAGCGTGAGCGTGATGACGCTCCACGTCGCCGGGGTCCGCCGGCTGCTCCAGCCCGAACAGCAGACGCAGAAAGTGGCGCTGCTGGTCGTGGAGCGCACCGGGCGTGAGGCGCTGGAGGAGATGCACCGGCTGCTCGGCGTGCTCCGCCAACCCGCCGAACCGGTCCCATACACCGCCTCTCCGCGGCTGGCTAATGCCGCCGAGTTGCTCGAACCGGTC
>DATHIG010000237.1:0-2469 GCA_035490035.1 Actinomycetes bacterium | reverse complement strand
CGGCGGTGGTCGGCGCCAGGAAGCCGGTCGAGCAGCCGAGGTTGGCGGATCTGCCGGCTCCTTAGCATGCCGGTCAGGCATCCGGGCTCGAGGGATTTGCGTGGCCGCCGTTCCACATCAACCCGACGGCTGAGGGCCGGTTCGCGCTCTGGCTCACCCGGATCATCGACCAGAGCTACGGGCGCCGGCGTCGCCAAGCTCGGCGTCGATGACCGGACCGCGGCGGTTGTCGCGGCAATGGAGCGCGGGATCATCGCCCTCCCCCGCCGCGCCCGTTAGGGCGGAATTTGACCAGCGCTGCGCCCTTGCACCACGCTTCCCCGGTCATGCTGCGGTCAAGCCGCGTGTCGAGATGGAAAGGATCCAGCGTGACCCAGTCAGACGTCAGCGCGTCCACCGGTGGATCGGAAGCCACCAGCTCCACCCGCTCGAGCAGAGCCGAGCGCAACGCGGCCACCGCGGCCGACCTCGACCGGTCCAGAGGCAGCTTCGCCACCGCTCCGGCCTCGACCGTGCAGCTGGCCGAGGTCGAGGAGGTCGACCCGGGCACCATCTTCCAGCGCGACGGGGCCGGCTTCCCGGACTGGCTGTCGGCCAATCTGGACCGGCTGGCCAAGGAGCTGGGCGTCAGCGGCCTGCGCGAGGTCGGCCGCGACGTCGGGGTCGGCTCGTTCACCACCGACATCCTCGCCCAGACCGACCGTGGCCGGCGGGTCGCGATCATGTGCCACCTCGAGCCGAGCGACCACCTGCACCTCGGCCAGATGATCACCTTCGCGGCCGGCCTCGACGTGTCGGCGGTGGCCTGGATCACCACGCGCATCGGCGAGGAGCACCGGGCGGTGCTCGACTGGCTCAACCAGCACGGCGACGACGACGTGCGCTTCTTCGGGATCGAGCTGCGGCTGCTGCGCGTCGGCAACTCCCAGCCAGGGGCGGCCTTCCATGTCGAGGCGCGGCCCAACGACTGGCAGAAGGTCGTCAGGCAGCGCCAGCGGGTGGGCTCGCCGCTCAACTCCCGCACGCGGGAGTTCTAGCGCGGCGTGAGGCCCCGGATCTGGGCGACGGCGTCCTCGTCGTCCTCGTCGAGGTCGACCAGCGAGGCGCCGGTGTAGGCGAGGCCGTAGTAGGCATAGAGCTCGGCCTCCTCCTGCGGCCAGAGCCGGCCGCCCGGGTCCATGCTGGGCGCGCCCTCCACCATGGCGCGGTCGTAGGGGACCCGAAGCTCGTTGCCGTCCTCGACCGCCTCGGCCACCGGGACCAGGCGGGTGCTGGCACCGACGCCGGCCATCTTGAGGAGCGCCCAGCCGAGATCGTCCTCCTCGGCGTCGTAGTAGACGTCGACCACCAGACCGAGCTTGTCACCGGCCGGATCGAGCATGACACGGCCCTTCCACCTTCGCGCGACATCGAATGGCGGCATCGCGTCCCCCCTCACGTGGTGGTATCGCCGCGGTCGCGGCAGCGGTTGGCTGATACGGCGCGGATGTTAGCGAGGCCCTGGTGGCGGCGACAGTCAAGTTCGACAGTAGTGACCGGTTAGCGGAGAATTCTCGAAGAAATCGACAAAGAAATAGGCGCGCAAATGGTCATGTCCGCGGGCCTGGATACCCGGCCTCGCGCTCGGCCTTTGCCTGGTCCTCGATGCAGAAGCGGGTGGCCGGCATCGCCTCCAGCCGCCCGTCGCCGATCGGGCGGCCGCACGCCTGGCAGGTCCCGTAGGTGCCGCGTTCCAGGCGCTGGAAGGCGGCCTCGATCCCGACCAGCTCGTCGTCGACCTGCTCGAGCAGGGAGACGTTCTTCTCCTTCTCGAAGGTCTCGGTACCGGCGTCGCCGGGGTGCTGGTCGACGCCCGACAGCTCGCCGGCCGTCGCCAGCGAGGCCTCCTCCTGCTCACGCCGGAGGTCGTCGCGGATACGCCGGAGCCGGGTGCGCTCCTCCTCGAGCCGCTTGCTGGCGGTGGCCTTGTCCATCGGTGCCTCCGGTTGCCGGTCGTCATCGTGCGCGTAGCCGCAGACGCTACCAGCCTGGGAGCTAGGAGCGGTCGAGGCCGCGGCGGATGGCGTACCGCATCAGCTCGTAGCGCTTGGAAAGCTGCAGCTTGGTCAGGATGTTCTGGACGTGGTTCTGGACGGTCTTGACGCTGATGAACAGCTGGTCGGCGATCTCCCGGTAGGCGTAGCCCTTGGCGACCAGCCTGAGGACCTCGGTCTCGCGGGCGGTCAGGCCCGGCTCGGTGGTCCCGCTCATGCGCCGGAACTCGCCGAGGACCAGCGCGGCCAGCGACGGGGAGAATGCCGGCTCGCCGGCCCGGACCCGCATCACCGCGTCCACCAGCTCGGCCGCGGTGGCGCTCTTGAGCAGGTAGCCGCTGGCCCCGACCTTGACCGCCTCCAGCACGTCGGCCTCCTCGGCCGAGGCCGAGAGGACCACAGCGCCCGTAGGGCCCGCTCCTGGCCGGCGGCCATC
>DATHIG010000236.1:0-3591 GCA_035490035.1 Actinomycetes bacterium | reverse complement strand
CCGCCTCGCCAGAGAGAACCCCCACTGGGGCTACCAGCGCATCAAAGGCGAACTTCAACAGCTTGGCGTGCAGGCCTCGGCGACCGCGATCCGCACCACGCTGCGCCGTCATGGGCTGGACCCGACGCCGCGACCGACGGCCACCAGCTGGCGGGTGTTCCTGCGCCAGCAAGCCGCCGGAATCGTGGCCTGCGACTTCTTCACCGTCGACACCGTCTGGCTGCGACGGTTGTATGTGCTGTTCTTCATCAAGCTGGACACCCGGCGGGTTCACGTGGCCGGCGTGACCGCCAATCCCAAAGGCGCATGGGTCATCCAGCAGGCGCGCAACCTATTGCTGGTCATGGACGAACGAGGACGCCGGCTGGGCTTCCTTGTTCGCGATCGGGATGCGAAGTTCTGGCGCGGATTCGATGACGTGTTCGGATCGGAAGGTGTCGAGGTGCTTGTGACGCCGGTGCAGGCGCCCAACGCGAACGCCTACGCGGAACGGTGGGTGCGCACGGTCCGAGCCGAGTGCCTGGACTGGCTGCTGATCGTCGGCCGCAGTCACCTTGAGCAGGTCCTTCGGGTCTACGCCCGGCACTACAACGCGCATCGTCCCCATCGGGCGCTGGCCCTGCGACCGCCAGATCCGCCCGCGCGGCTCACCATGCTTGGCGAGGAGGACCGAGGCGCTGTGCGACGACGTGACCTGCTCGGCGGTCTCCTGCACGAATGCCTTTACGCACCCTTCGGGCGTCCGGGCCGACGGGCAGCAGCCCGATGTCGTCGACGACGACCAGGTCGGCGCGCAGGATGCGGGTGACTGCTTTGGCCATCGAGTCGTCGGCGCGGTGGCGGCGCACCAGCGCCCCCAGCGACTCCAGGGTGAACCAGGCGACCTTGCGGCCGGCTTCGACAGCGAGCTGGCCGAGCGCTTCAAGAAAGAACGTCTTGCCGGTCCCCTGACGGGCCGCACATGACCAGGTTCTCGCGGCGGCCGAGCCATTCCAGGGTCCGCAGCGCGGCCTGGGTCGGGGGCTGGGATCGATGAGAGCTGCTCGTCCCACGCCTGGAAGGTCTTGCCGGTCGGGAATCCGGCGGCGGCCCGCCGGGTCGCCCGGCTGGAACGCGCCCGCCCGGCGGCCTCGGCGACCAGCAGCGCCTTGATGACCTCAGCGGGCTCCCACCGCTGCGCGCGGGCGGTGGCCAGCACCTCGGGCGCCGCCCGGCGCAGGTGCGGCAGGCGCAGCCCGCGCGCCAGCGCCTCCAGCTCGGCCGGCAGCGGCGGGGCCGCCGGCATCCCCAGCGTCGGTGTCGCGCCCGGGCCAAGGCTCGTGACCTTGGCCGTCATCGCCCGAACCCTTCCCAGGTGGCGGTGCCGGCCTGCAGGGTGTGGTCCTGGCTGGCGTGGCAGGCAGCGCCGGGGGTGGCGGCGGCCTGGTGGGCGAGGATGGCGGGCAGGTCCCGCTCGGCGAACCGTCCGTAGACCGCCGCGTGGCCCAGCGCCCAGCTCACCAGGACGGCCCCGTGCAGCTTGGCCAGCGCCACCGCCTCGGCCATCTTGATCCGCACCCGGCTCGCGCCGGCCGCGCCGGCCTCCACCAGCCAGGAGGCGGCGCCCTCGCCGATTGCCAGGAACTCGGCCTCGGCGGCGCTTTGGGCCCGCGGGACGCGGCCCAGCGCACCCTCGGGCGTCGGTGGGAAGTGGCCCTCGTCCACGCGGGGGCTGCCCGGGGTGGTCACCGGATGGCGGGCGACCTCCACCGGCCCGCGCTCGCCGACGTGGACCATCACAACCTCCTCGCCGTGGGCGCGCACCCACACCGTCTGCCCGGCCAGGGTGTGCGGCACCGAGTAGGACCCGCCCTGGAAGGCGACCATCGGGGTGGTCTGCCCGACCACGCGGGTCTGGCGAACGCCGGCGTGAACGGGTGGGCGGGCAGCGGGTGCAGCCGGGCGTGCTCCTCGCCAAGCGCCTCCACCGGTGCGCGGCGGGTCACCCGGTGCGGCCGGGTGTTGACCTGCTCGCAGAACCCCTCGCAGGCACGCTCCAACGCCCCCAGGCTTGCGTACTCGGCGAGCAGGTTCGCCCCGGTCGGCACCAGGTCCGCCTTGGCGACCCGCACCGCCGCCTCCGAGCCGCCCTTGGACTGCGGGTCGGCGGGCACGCACGTGGCGATCGTGAGGCCGTAGTGGCGGGCGGCGGCGACCATGTCGGGTTGCGGACCGCGATCCCGGCCACGTGCTCCAACGTGACGGTCTTCTCGTTGTCGCTCAGCCCGTAGGTCGGTACCCCACCGAACCGGCGCAGCGTGGTGTCGATGCAGGCGATCATCGTCGGCAGGGCCTTGTCCACGACCGGCAGCACGACCCGATACCGGCTCCACGCAAGCCACGCGCAAAACAACCAGGTCGCCCGGCCCGCGACGCCGGGGCCAGAGCCGTAGTCCCACTGGAACCACATCCCCGGCTCCGCCACCCACGACCGGTGCACCGGCCGGCGGCCAGCGTTGAACGCCTGCTTGACGGTTGCGACTGCCCGGCGGGTGGTCCGCTCCGAGCCCTGGTAGCCCAGCGCGCCCAGCTTGTCGTGGGCGATGTCGGCGCGCAGCTTCCCGTGGCTACGCTCCACCCACTCCTCCAGCTTCGCCAGATGCGGGTCGATCAGCTGCTCCCGGGCCAGCGGGCTCGAGGCAAGCCCGCCGGCCTGCCTGTCGGCGACGTGGCGGGCGACGGTGTGATGGTCGCAGCCGACCAGCTCGGCGGCGTCACGGTAGCTTCCGGTCAGGTCGTAGGCTTCCAGGATCTCCATGATCTCCTCGGCAGACTTCAGAAGGTCCCCTCCTCGGGTCTGGGGCGTGAGCACCCTCAGTGAACCGAGGAGGGGCCACCCGCCGCGACGACGGCGGGCAGGCAGACGATGGTTGGGGAATCTCATGGCCGCCAGAGGGGAAATCTCATGGCCGCCAGTGGGGACCTCTCTGGCCGCCTATGGGGAGATTCTCATGGCCGCCGACACTGGCGTGCCTCGACGTGCCCCAACCATCGGTCCACCACGGTCATCACGGTCAACAGCGGTCGGTACCCACAGCCGCCGAGCTGAGCCGTGCGCGGACGGCACCCACCCGGAGTGCTTCCAAGCTCACGGTGAGGGTTCGAGACGGTAGAGGAAGGGCCAGGCGTGCAGCCTGGCCCTTCCTGTTGTGCGAGCAGCTCACTGATTACTGAAGGCCATCATTCCCAATTCAGCCTGATGGACTGACGCACCTCTGGCGAAGCACACGCGACCTGGTCGCAAGCGAACCCAGTGACGAACACCTCCGCGCGGCCCTTCCTGAACGGCCCATTGTCGCCGATGATCGTGACACTCCAGGCGGTCGGGGTGGTCGGACACGGGATCTCCAGGAAATTGTGCCCCTCGATCACCAACGTCTTGCTGATCTTCTGTCGAAGAACGATGTCCAGGGTTGGCGATCCTGCCCCACCCTGCGGTGGTGCCGCCGGGTTACAGGCAAGCGTCCCGCTGACCACGGCGGTTCCCGACCGACTCACCGTGCCGGTCTGATCGGCCACGACCGTCATGACGATGCCAGGCCTGAGGGTCAG
>DATHIG010000235.1:0-11092 GCA_035490035.1 Actinomycetes bacterium | reverse complement strand
CGCTCCGGCTAGGCAGGCCACGATGAGCCCGCTCCCCCAGCCGAGGACGCCGCCGCGGGTGAGCGCGAACACCCCGAGGAACAGCCCGACGCTCAGGGTCGCCGTCCCCAGCCAGTCGACCCGGCCGGCGTCGGGGTCGCGGGACTCGCGCAGGTGCCGCACCGCCACCGGGATGCAGGGCAGCGCGACCGCGACGTCGAGCACGAAGATGGCCCGCCAGCCGAACGCCTCGGTGAGCAGCCCACCCTCCAGCGGGCCGATGGCGCGGGCCCGCGCCGGCCCGGTGAAGTCCTGGGCCAGCAGGGCCAGCGACGAGGAGAGGAGCACCGCCCCGGCCAGCCCCTGGGCGGCCCGCCCGGCGACCAGGGCCAGCACCGACGGCGCGGCCGCGCACAGCGCCGAGGCGGCCGCGAAGCCGCCGAGGCCGCCGAGGAACATGCGCCTGCGCCCGAGCAGGTCGGCGAGCGTGCCGGCGGTGAGCAGGCTGGCGGCCAGGGCGAGGGAGTAGCCGCTGATCACCCACTGCAGGACGCCCAGCTCGGCGTCCAGGTCGCGGCCGACATCGGGCAGGGCGACGTTGGGCGCGGCCACGTTGAGCAGCAGCACCCCGGTGGCCAGGCACACGACCAGCAGCGTCCAGCGGCGGTCCGTCACCCGGTGGCTCGAGCCGGCTCGACGCCCTCGAGCTCGAAGCCCAGCTCGTCGACATAGCACCACCACCAGTCCTCACCCGGCTCGTAGGAGCGGATGAGCGGGTGGCCGGTGGCCTGGTAGTGGCGGGTGGCGTGGCGGCCCGGCGAGTTGTCGCAGCAGCCGACCCGGCCGCACTCGACGCAGAGCCGCAGGTGCACCCAGCTGCCCCCGGTGGCCAGGCAGTCCTGGCAGCCCGAAGCGCTGGCGCTGACCACGCGGATCTGGTCGAGGTGGGTGCAGTCATCGGCCATCGCGCGCGCTCCAAAGGGTGAGGAGGGGATCCACCCCGACAACAGCATCATGGGCCGCCGCATTCCGGCCCGCCCGCGGTCGTGCCGGCGCTCAGCCGCCACCCCCCGCGTCCGGCCGGCCGCCTGCGGCCGTGCCCCGCGCTCAGCCGCCGCGCCCCGCGTCCGGCCGGCCGCCCGGGGCCGTGCCGGCGCTCAGCCGCCGCGCCCCGCGTCGGGCCGGCCGTCCGGCCGGCGCTCGGCCGGCGGCTGTGGCGGCTGGCCCCGCCGGCGCCGCCACGCCTCGGCCAAGGCAGCCTCGCGGCCCTGGTCGGACGGCTGGTAGTAGCCGCCGTCGAGTCCTTCCGGCAGGTAGCGCTGGGCCACCCAGTGACCCGGGTGGTCGTGAGGGTAGACGTAGCCGACGCCGATGCCGAGCTTCTTCTCCCCGGGGTAGGAGCTGGACTGGAGGTGGCTGGGGATGCGCCCCGGCCTTGCCTGCTCCAGCTCCCTGGCCGCCTCGCCGAGCGCGTTGTAGGTGCTGTTGGACTTGGGGGCGATGGCCAGGTAGACGACCGCCTCGGCCAGGTTGAGCCTGGCCTCGGGCAGCCCGACGAACTCCAGCGCCTGGAAGGCGGCGACCGCGATCGTCAGGGCCTGCGGGTCGGCCAGCCCGATGTCCTCGCTGGCCGAGATGACCAGCCGGCGGGCCACGAACCGGGGGTCCTCGCCCGCGGCCAGCATCCGGGCCAGGTAGTGCAGGGCGGCGTCCGGGTCGGAGCCGCGGATCGACTTGATGAAGGCGCTGGCCACGTCGTAGTGCTGGTCGCCGGCCCGGTCGTAGGTCACCCGCGGTCGCTGCAGGGCATCCTCGATGTCGCCGAGGGTCAGGCGCTGCTGCCCTCTGGCGGTCACCACCAGCACGGCCGCCTCCAGCGCGTTGAGGGCGTGGCGGGCGTCGCCGTCGGCCCGGTCGACCAGGTGGGCGAGGGCGTCGGGGTCCAGGGCCAGGCCGCGCCCGCCGAGCCCCCGCGCCGGGTCGGCCAGGGCCCTGGTCACGATCAGCTCGAGGTCGTCGGGGGCGAGCGGCTCCAGGCGGAACAGCAGCGACCGGCTCATCAGGGGCGCGTTCACGGTGAAGAACGGGTTCTCGGTGGTCGCCCCGACCAGCACCACCGTGCGGTCCTCGACCCCGGGCAGCAGGGCGTCCTGCTGGCCCTTGTTGAACCGGTGGATCTCGTCGATGAACAGGATGCTGCGGCGGCCCATCGCGCCAAGCCGCTGCCTGGCGGCGGCCAGCATCGCCCGCACGTCCTTGACCCCGGCGCTGGTCGCCGACAGCTCTTCGAAATGGGATCGGGTGGCGCGGGCGATGATGTGGGCCAGCGACGTCTTGCCGGTCCCGGCCGGGCCCCACAGGATCACCGAGCGCAGCTCGTCGGCCTGGATCAGGGCCCGCAGGGCGCTGCCCGGCCCGAGCACGTGCCCCTGGCCGACGAACTCCTCGAGGGTCCTCGGCCGCATCCGCGCGGCCAGCGGCGCCTCCTGGTCCCGGAGCTGGTCGGCCTTTGACGAGAACAGGTCCATGGTCGGGCCATCGTAGCCGCTCGCCGGCCGGACCCGGGACGCCGGCCAGGCCTCGGTCGCCGTGGCCGGCAGGGGCCGCCGGGTACGCCAAGGCCCGCCCGGCGGATGCAGCCGGACGGGCCCTTGCGGCAGCGCTCCACGAGTGCCGTGACCGGTCGACGTTTGCACCTGCTCTCGAGGGAACAGGTGGGGTCCGCCCCAGCCGTTTCCGGTACCCGCAGCCAAAGCCGGGTGCCTTCCGCGACCGCAAGTACGGTCCCCTACGTCGAAGTGTTGGCGCAAACGATAGCCGGCCACCAACAACGTCGGGCGCTGCCGAGAACCGCATTGAACCACCGCCGCCCCGCCCCGGCAACCGCTCCGCGCAACCCGGCCGTTACCCGCGATCGTCGGGAGGCGTCGGGGTGGCGGCCGGTCCCTTGGCGATCCGCCGGACGTGGGCGACGACCTGGTCGAGGGGAACGGGGGTCTGCTCCCGGGCGGTCATGTCGCGGACGGCGGCCTGGCTGGCGGCCAGCTCGTGCTCGCCAAGGATGACCACGGTTCGGGCGCCGGCCTTGGCGGCTGCCTTCATGTGACCGTTGAGGGTTCGCTCGGCGTAGGGCAGGTCGGCCACCATGCCGGCCCGGCGCAGGTCGCGGACCAGGGTCTGGGCCTGGACCTTGGCCGCCGGGACCAGCGGCAGGACCAGCGCGTCGAGGCGAAACGGGTCGGTTGGGAGCCGCCCGGCCTGCCCCAGGGCCAGCACCGTCCGGTCGAGGCCGAGCGCCCAGCCGATCCCGGGCGCGGGCGGGCCGCCGAGCGCCTCCGACAGCCCGTCGTAGCGGCCGCCCCCACCCAGCGCGTTCTGGGCCGCGTCCAGCGACCCGGCCTGCCACTCGAAGGTGGTCCGGACGTAGTAGTCGAGCCCGCGGACCAGCCGCGGGGCTTCGACCCACTTGACCCCGGCGCCGGCCAGCAGCTCCCGCACCGCCTCGTCGTGGGCCTGGCAGGCGGCGCACAGGAAGTCGCGCATGAGCGGCGCGTCGGCGGTCAGCTCCCGCACCCGCTGGTCCTTCATGTCGAGGACCCGGAGCGGGTTCTGCTCGGCCCGCGCCCTGGCCTCGGCCGGCAGCCGTTCGCCGAGCTCGCGCAGGTAGCCGAGGAGCTTCTCGCGGTAGGCGGGACGGCAGGTGGCGTCGCCGAGGCTGGTCAACAGCAGGGTGACCGGCACGTCCAGCTGGCGGAAGACCTCGTCGCCCACCAGCACCACGTCGGCGTCGATGGCCGGGTCGTTGGACCCCATGGCCTCGATGTCGACCTGGGAGAACTGGCGCTGGCGGCCGGCCTGGGGGCGCTCGTAGCGGAACTGGGGGCCGGAGCAGACGACCTTGGTGAGTCCGGTGGTGAGCCGGCCGTGCTCGATCAGCGCCCTGACGATGCCCGCGGTCAGCTCGGGCCGCAGGGTCAGGGAGCGGCCGCCCTTGTCGTCGAAGGTGTACATCTCCTTCTGGACGACGTCGGTGGCCTCGCCGACCCCGCGGGCGAACACGGCCGTCTCTTCGAAGATCGGCGTCTCGATCGGCTGGTAGCCGGCCAGCCTGGCCTGCTCGAGCATGGCCCGCTCGACCTCGGCCCTGATCCGGGACTCGGGCGGCAGGTGGTCGAAGGTGCCTTTGGGGGCCTCGAACCGCCTGCTCACGGTCGGGTTGCCCGATCCACCGGGGGGCTGGGCTTGAGCCCCCCGGACCCCCCGGGAACAGGGGCAAGGCCGGTCAGGAACGGGTTGCCGGCCCGCTCGCGGCCGACGGTGGTGGTCGGGCCGTGGCCGGGCAGCACCACCATCTCGTCGGGCAGGGTCAGGAAGCGGGAGGCCAGCGAGGCCAGCATCTCCTGGGTCGACCCGCCTGGCAGGTCGGTCCGCCCGATCGAGCCGGCGAACACCAGGTCGCCGGCCAGCAGCTGCCCCGCCTCGTCCCCGGATGGGCCCGACCGGAAGGTGACGTGGCCAGGGGTGTGCCCCGGGGTGTGGTCGACGGTCAGGCGCAGGCCGGCCAGCTCGATCGTCTGGCCGTCGCGCAGCTCGCGGACGTCGTCCGGCTCCCGCAGCCGCAGCCCCCCGAAGGCGGCTCGGGCCTCTGGCCCGAACCCGGCCAGCGGGTCGGAGAGCAGGCGGCGGTCGGCCGGATGGATGAAGGCGGGGATGTTGTTGGCCCCGGCCAGCGGGGCGACCGTCCAGATGTGGTCGAGGTGGCCGTGGGTCAGCAGGGCCGCCACCGGCTTGAGGCGGTGACCGGCGCACAGCTCCTGGATCCCGGGCAGGGCGTCCTGGCCGGGGTCGACGACCAGCGCCTCCGAGCCCGGCCCGGTGGCGACCAGCCAGCAGTTGGTCTGGAAGGTCCCGGCGGGGAATCCGGTGACGAGCATGGGCCGCATGCTACCGGAACCGCTCCCGCCGCCACCTCGGGTTCTCGATAGACTCGGGGCTTCACGCGGATGGGAAGGGATGAGATGTCGAAGCAGACGCGCAGGCGGGAGCTGGAGCGGCTGCGGGCCCGGCGGGAGGCCGAACGCCAGCGGGCGCGACGACGGCGGGCGCTGCTGACCTACGGAGGGCTCGGGCTGGTCGTGGTGGTGGCCGCCGTGGCCGCAGGGCTGCGGCTGACCGCGGACGACACCCCGGCCGGGGCGGCGGCGACCACGGTGGCGTCGCCCACCACCGCGCCCGCGCAGCAGTTCGACGACGCACGGGCCGGCGCGCCGACCGCCCCCGCCCAGGTCGCCTGCGGCGGCGAGATCCCACCGAAGGTGACGCGCCCAAGCTTCGACGCCGCGCCCAAGACCACGGTCGACCCGGCCAAGACCTACCTGGCCACCTTCCAGACCTCCTGCGGCCGCTTCACGGTCCGGCTGGACCCCAGGAAGGCACCGATCACCACGGCCAACTTCGTGTTCCTGGCCGGCAAGAAGTTCTACGACTCGACCTGGTTCCACCGGATCGTGCCCGGCGGGGCGGCCGGCATCGCCGTCATCCAGGGCGGCGACCCGGAGGGCAGCGGCAAGGGCGGTCCCGGCTATTCCATCAAGGACGAGCTGCCATCCAGCCCGGCCGCCTACAAGAAGTACTCGGTGGCCATGGCCAACAGCGGCCCCGACTCCGGCGGCAGCCAGTTCTTCATCTCCTTCGGCGACAACTCCAAAGGCCTGCAGGCCAACTACTCGGTGTTCGGCGAGGTGGTGGACGGCCGCGACGTGGTCGACAAGATCGCCAAGGTCCCGGTCGGCGGCCAGAGCGGCGACACCCCGGCCCAGTCCGTCTGGATCGAGCGGCTCACCGTCAGGACGTCGTAGCCGCCCAGGGGCGCTAGAACCCGCGTCTGCTGTCGAGCAGGATGGTGACCGGGCCGTCGCCGGCCGACTCGACCAGCATGGCGGCGCCGAAGCGCCCGCTGGCGACCGGCACGCCCTCCTCGGCCAGGGCCTTGGCGACCGCATCGACCAGCGGCGCGGCCTGCTCGGGCGGGGCGGCGTCGACATAGGAGGGCCGGCGGCCCCTGCGGGCGTCGCCGTAGAGGGTGAACTGGCTGACCACCAGCGCTCCCCCGCCGACCTCGGCCAGGGACCGGTTCATCCTGCCCTGGCCGTCGTCGAACACCCGCAGGCCGGCCACCTTGGCGGCCAGCCACCTGGTGTCGGCCTCCCCGTCGGCGTGGGTCACCCCGACCAGCACCAGCAGCCCCGGCCCGATCTCCCCGGTCAGCTCCCCGTCGGCCACCACCCGGGCCCAGGCCACTCGGGACACGACCGCCCGCATGCGGCTAGACCGCGCCCGATTCGGTGACCAAGGCGGTCCTCGATCCATGTGGGGGGGAGCTCCGGCTCCCGCCACCGCCACTCCAGCGCGCCTGTGCCAAGGGCACCGAAAGCCTAACCTCCCGGAGAGCCGTTGCCAGACTGGGCGTGGGGCACGACGCGAAAGGAGTCGTAGACGCCCTCGACCCGCTTGACCGTCGACAGCACGTGGGCCAGGTGGGAGATGTCGGCCAGCTCGAAGGTGAAGCGCAGCGTGGCCACCCGGTCCCGGCCGGTGGC
Source organism: Actinomycetes bacterium (assembly GCA_035490035.1). Classification (GTDB taxonomy): domain Bacteria; phylum Actinomycetota; class CALGFH01; order CALGFH01; family CALGFH01; genus CALGFH01. Next base: position 4,514 of record DATHIG010000235.1, on the reverse strand, counting down.
CACCGTGGCCGACATGATGTTGACGTGGTGGTCGGACAGGACCTCGGTGATGTCCCGCAGCAGCTTGGTGCGGTCCAGCGCCTCCACCTGGATGGTGACCGCGAACACGCTCGGCCCCGAGGTGTCCCACTCCACCTCGATGATGCGGTTCTGGTCGCGGCGCAGGTTGTCGGCGTTGGGGCAGTCCTCGCGGTGCACGCTCACCCCGTGGCCGCGGGTGACGAAGCCGATGATCGGGTCACGCGGTACCGGCGTGCAGCAGCGGGCCAGCTTGACCCAGACGTCGTCGGCGCCCTTGACCACCACCCCCCGGCTGGCCGGCTGGGGCCGGGCCTGGCGGACGGCCCGCTCCAGCACCAGGTCGTCGTCGTCCTCCTGCTCCTCGCCGCCCAGGTCGGCGACCAGCCGGCTGACCACCGCCGCCGCCGAGGTCTGGCCGGAGCCGACGGCCGCGTAGAACGCCTCGAGGCTCTGGAAGCGCATGTCGGATGCCAGCGCGGTCAGGGCTCCGCCCTGGGTGAGCTTCTGCAGCGGCAGCCCGGCCTTGCGCATGGCCCGGACCAGCGCGTCCTTGCCGGCCTCGATGGCGTCCTCGCGCCGCTCCTTGGCGAACCACTGGCGCACCTTGTTGCGGGCCCGCGGGGTCTTGACGATCCCCAGCCAGTCCCGCGACGGCCCGGCGTCCTGGGCCTTGGAGGTGAAGATCTCGACGTTGTCGCCGTTCTCCAGCGCGTGCTCCAGCGGTACCAGCCGCTTGTTGACCCTGGCCCCGACGCAGCGGTGACCGACCTCGGTGTGGACCGCGTAGGCGAAGTCGATCGGGGTCGCCCCGGCCGGCAGCTGGATCACGTCGCCCTTGGGGGTGAACACGAACACCTCGTCGACGTACAGGTCGGTCTCGAGGTTCTCGATGAAGTCGCGCGGGTCCGACAGCTCCCGCTGCCAGTCGATCAGCTGCCGCAGCCAGCCCATCTCCTGCTCGGTGGCGGGCCTGCCGTCCTTGGACTTGTAGCGCCAGTGGGCGGCCACCCCGTACTCGGCGGTGCGGTGCATCGCCTTGGTCCGGATCTGGATCTCCAGCGGCTTGCCCTGCGGCCCCACCACGGTGGTGTGCAGCGACTGGTAGAGGTTGAACTTGGGCATGGCGATGTAGTCCTTGAACCGGCCCGGGACCGGCTTCCAGACCGCGTGGACCTGCCCGAGGGCGGCATAGCAGTCCTTGATCGAGTCGACCAGGACCCGCACCCCGACCAGGTCGAAGATGTCGGTGAACTCCTTGCCCCGCACCACCATCTTCTCGTAGATGGAGTAGTAGTGCTTGGGCCGCCCGGTCACCGATGCGCGCAGCTTCACCTGCTTGAGCTGGGCGTTCACCTGGTTGATGACCTCGGTGACGTACTGCTCGCGGGCCGGCTGGCGCTCGGCGGTCATGCGCGCGATCTCCTCGTACCGCAGCGGGTACAGGGTCGCGAAGGCCAGGTCCTCCAGCTCCCACTTGATCTGGTGGATGCCGAGCCGGTTGGCCAGCGGCGCGTAGATCTCCAGGACCTCGCGGGCCTTGCGCTCCTGGGCCTCGCGGTCCAGGTAGCCGACATCGCGCATGTTGTGCAGCCGGTCGGCCAGCTTGATCACCAGCACCCGGATGTCACGGGCCATGGCGACGACCATCTTGCGGATGATCTCGGCCTGGGCGGCCTCCCGGCCGTCGAACCCGACCCGGTCCAGCTTGACCAGCCCGTCGGAGATCTTGGCCACCTCGGCGCCGAAGCCGTCCTGGATCTCCTCGAGGGTGACCAGGCGGTCCTCGACGGCGTCGTGCAGCAGGGCGGCCTCGACCGAGACGGCGTCCAGGCCGAGGTCGGCCACCACCGTGGCCACCCCCAGCGGATGGGCCAGGTAGGGCACGCCGGAGGCGCGGCGGCGCCCGGCGTGGCGCTCCCTGGCCAGCTCGAAGGCGCGCCCGACGGCCGCCGTGTCGGCCCGCGGGTTGCGCTGGCGGACCCGCTTCAGCAGCGGCTCGACGTCGGGCTCGGGCGGCGGCCCGGCGTCGTAGGGCCGGGTGACCGCCCCGGCGTCGGCGCCGTCGGCGACGGGCGCGCCGCCGCCCGGCTGGGGCTCGCGTTCGAGCGCCAGCCCGTCGGGGACCGCCGTCGGATGCTGCTGCGCCATCGTGTTGGCCCCACCCAGGTTGGTCGTCCGTCGCCCACGGTCTGGTCGGGGGCGGCCGCCGCGGCGACTAGGCTCCCACGGTACTCCCGCCGTGGCCAGCCTGCCGGTGCTCGGCCCCGCGGGCCAGCGCCTGGTCGAGGATGACGTAGCCGACGTAGGCGTCGCGCCAGCCGAAGGTCTCGACCGTCTTGTCCTCGAGCTGCTTGTAGACGGTGAAGAAGTGCTCGATCTCGCGCAGCAGGTGCGAGGGGACCTGGTCGATCTCGTGGATGTAGTTCCAGTGGGGGTCGGTCAGCGGGACGACCAGCAGCTTCTGGTCCGGGCCCTTGTCGTCGGCCATGTCCAGCATGCCGACGATCCTGCCCTGGATCTCGCAGCCGGGGAAGGTGGGCTCGCCCAGCAGGACCATGGCGTCCAGGGGGTCGCCGTCCTCGGCCAGGGTGTCGGGCACGAAGCCGTAGTCGGTCGGGTAGTGCACGGGGCTGAACAGCATCCGGTCCAGGCGGATGCGGCCCGTCTCGTGGTCGAGCTCGTACTTGTTCCGCGACCCCTTGGGGATCTCCACGATGACGTGGAGCGGCAGGTCTCCCCGGCCGAGGCCGTCAGTACCGGATGAGGCTGAAGAATTCATAGCCTTCGATCAGCTTTCTGCCCCCGAGGAACTCGAGCTCGATCAGCGTGGCGATGCCGATGACCTTGCCGCCCAGCCGCTCGACCAGCCGGGCCGCGGCCCGTGCGGTGCCGCCGGTGGCCAGCACATCATCGACGATCAGCACGCGCTCGCCGGGGACGATCGCGTCGGCATGCAGCTCAAGGGTCGCCGAGCCGTACTCGAGCGCGTACTCCTCGGCCTCGACCTGGTAGGGCAGCTTGCCGGCCTTGCGGACGGGGACGAAGCCGGCGCCGAAATGGTAGGCGACCGGCGAGGCCAGGATGAAGCCGCGGGCCTCGATGCCGACGACCTTGTCGACGTTGCCACGGCCGAAGTGGACGACGGTCTCGTCGATCACCGACGAGAAGCCGACCTCGTTGGCCAGCAGCGGGGTGATGTCCTTGAAGACGATCCCCGGTTTGGGGAAGTCGGGCACGTCGCGGATCAGGGCCCGCAGGCGCTGGATGTCGATGGGCACGTGGTTGTCCTCCTGTCCAGGACGCTAGCGTCGGCGGCGCTTGGCCGGGCGGGACTGCTGCCGCCCGGATGGCTTGCGCCGCTGCTGGGACGGGCGCGGCTTCTGCGGCTGGCGGCGGGCCGGGGCGACGGCGGCCGGCTCCTCGGCCGGCTCGGCCTGGTCGACCGTGGCCGCCTCGGCCTCCAGCGCATCGTCCTCGTCGGGCGGCAGCTCGGGCTCTGGCGGCGGGGCCGGGATGCGCCGGCGGGCGGTGCCGGCCTGGCCGTCGGCGCCCGCCCGGGAGCGGGCGTCGCGGGTGGCGGCCGACCCGGAGGCGGCGCGAACCGGCCGGTCGGCGGCCCGGCCGGGCCGCTCGGGCGCGGCCCGCCTGGCCGAGCCCGGGGCCTCGATCCCGCCCTGGGCGGCCAGGCGCTCGACCCTGGTCCTGAGCTGGGTGTAGCGCGGCTCCTTCTCCTTCCAGACGGCGACCAGCGGGGGGGCGATGAAGATGGAGGAGTAGGCGCCGGCGGCCACGCCGACGAACAGGGCCAGGGCCAGGTCCTTGAGGGTCTCGGCGCCGAGCAGGAAGGCGCCGACGCCCAGCAGCCCCAGGATCGGCAGCAGCGAGGCCAGCGAGGTGTTCAGCGACCGCATCACCGTCTGGTTGACGGCCAGGTTGGTCGCCTCGGAGTAGGTGGTGCGCGACATCGCGGTGAGCGAGCCGGTGTTCTCACGGACCTTGTCGAAGACCACCACGGTGTCGTACAGCGAGTAGCCGAGGATGGTCAGCAGGGCGATCACGGTCGCCGGGGTGACCTCGAAGCGGGCAAGGGCGAAGATCCCGGCGGTGATGAGCAGGTCGTGGAGCAGCGCCACCAGGGCGGCCACGGCCATCTTGAACTCCATCCGCAGCGACACGTAGATCACCACCACGACCAGGAACACCAGCAGGGCGATGACCGCCTTGCGGGAGACCGTGCTCCCCCACTTGGAGCCGATCGAGTTGGTGGAGACGTCGTTGGACTGGACCCCGGCGACCTCGGCCAGGTCGGCCCTGACCTTGGCGATCTCCGGCTGGGAGAGCTCCTCGGTCTGGACGATGATCTGGACCGGGTCGTCCTCGGTGACCTGGACGACCTCGGCGGCGGACCCGACGGCCCGGCGCACCTGGGCCTCGGTGACCGGCCGCGCGGGCTGGACCCGGAACACGGCCCCGCCCTTGAAGTCGATGCCGAA
>DATHIG010000234.1:0-2867 GCA_035490035.1 Actinomycetes bacterium | reverse complement strand
GTCCTACCAGGTCGCCTGGCGGCTCGATTACGGCTCCCAGGGCTCCAAGCCCTTCGCGACGACTGTCGATGACGTAGATCCCGAACATTGAGGTGTGGCCGACTCGTTGACTATGCTGCCGACCGATGGTGTGGTTCCCAGCGGTGTTGGCATGACGGCCCCGGCCGGCCTGGCACGGGGTGAGCGCGCGCCCGACATGGTGCTGGCCTCCAGGGACGGGACCCCGACGCGGTACTACGCGCACGCGGGCGGTCGGCCGGCGCTGCTGGTGCTGGCCGACGAGGCGTGCGTGGCGCGGCTGGACGCGCTCGCCGAGGCGCTGACGGTCATCGGCGACGAGAACCTGACCGTGCACGTGGTCGGCCCGCCCGCGCTGGCCGGCCACGACCTGCCGTTCCCGTTGCTCCAGGACGCCGACGGTCGTGCCATGGCCGCCTACCGCACCGGGGGCGCACCGACCGCCTTCCTGCTTGATCCCAACCTGCGGGTCCGGGCGACGCTGCCGTTGGCAGACGGCGCCCGCGTCGCCGCCGAGGTCGCCGAGCTGGTCGCCGAGCTGGTCTGGGACGACCAGCAGCCGCGAGAGATCACCACCCAGGCGCCACTGCTGGTGGTGCCGGACGTGCTCTGCCCGGAGCAGTGCGCCGAACTTATCGCGGTGTGGGAGCAGCAGGGCCACAGCCAGACCGGCGTGGAGTCCGCGACGGGCGGTGGGCGCGCCGAGCAGCTCAATGCGCAGCTGAAGCGCCGCCGCGACCACGTCGTGGGGGATCCGCGGCGCAGCCGCGAGCTGGCCACCACGATCGGTCGTCGGGTCATGCCCGAGCTGTCCAAGGCGTTCGCGTACCGCGCCAGCCGCTTCGAGGGCTTCAAGATCGCCTGCTACCAGGCGTCCGACCGCGGGTTCTTCAGCGCCCACCGCGACAACCTCAGCCCCGCGACCGCCCACCGTCGGTTCGCGCTCACCCTCAACCTCAACGACGGCTATCAGGGCGGTCAGCTGCGCTTCCCCGAGTACGGGCCCGAGCTGTACCGGCCGGCCCCCGGCGCTGCGCTGCTGTTCAGCTGCTCGCACCTGCACGAGGTCCTGGACGTGACCGCCGGGCGGCGCTTCGTCTTGTTGTCGTTCCTGTTCGGGGAGGAGGCACCCCGCCCGGAGTAAGGCGCCCTGTGCCCCAATACGGCGGCACCCGACATGCCACGCGGCCGCGGCCCTGGGTGGCCGGCGCCCTACGAGCAGCGTCAACGTCCCAGCGGCCAGCAGCTTGCTCGACCATCCCCACACCGTCCACCTGCGCGAGACCGACCTGCCCCCACCTGGACCGCTGGCTCACCGGCCTGGCCGAGACGCCGGACGAGCCGTCCAAGCTGTGGGCGCCGTCCGCGTTCCACGAGCTGGCGTTGGCCATCTGATCCAGGCGGAGGTCGCAGCCTCAGCGTGTCCCGCCTCGCCGTAACGCAACAGCCCCCCACCGTTTACCGTGAACCGAACAGTGCACCGTGGTGGGTGGGACACACCTCGTGGTTTCGAGGAGGCGGCGATGGCGTTCCAGCGGTACCTGGCCGAAGAGGTGGCGATCGACCATGCCGACGGGCTGTCCTCGCGGCGGGAGGCGCTGCGGCGCCTGGCCCTGCTCGGGCTGGGCGTGCCGGCGGCATCGGCGCTGCTGGCCGCCTGCGGCGGCGACGGCGAGCCGACCTCATCCACCACCACCGGAGCGAGCGAGGCGGCCACGCCCCCCACCCGGCGGTGGAGACCCAGGAGATCACCTTCCCCGGCCCGCAGGGGCGGACCGTCCGGGGCGCCTGGGCGGCGGCCGACCAGCCGCGCGGGGCGGTGCTGGTCATCCACGAGAACCGCGGCCTCAACGACCACATCCGCTCGGTCGCCGGTCGGCTGGCCGCCAGCGGCTACTCGGCGCTGGCCATCGACCTGCTCTCGGCCGAGGGCGGGACCGCCGCCCTCGGCGGCGAGGCCGAGGCGATGGCCGCGCTCTCCAGCGCCCCCCAGGAGCGGTTCGTGGCCGACATGCGGGCCGGCCTGGACGAGCTGGAGCGGCGGGCGCCCGGCCAGAAGCTGGGCTCGATCGGGTTCTGCTTCGGCGGCGGTATGGCCTGGCTGCTGCTGGCCTCGGGTGAGCCGCGCCTGGCCGCGTCCGCGCCGTTCTACGGGCCGCTCCCCGAGGGCGCCGACTTCTCCGGCTCGCCCAACGCGGCCGTGCTCGGCATCTACGCCGAGCAGGACGACCGCGTGAACGCCAGCCGGGATGCGGCCACGGCCGCGCTGGAGCGGGCTCGGCTGACCCACGAGATCGTCACCTACCAGGGCGCCAACCACGCCTTCTTCAACGACACCGGCGCCCGCTACAACCAGGCCGCGGCCACCCAGGCCTACGCCAAGGTCCTCGACTGGTTCGGCCAGCACCTCGGCTGACGGCCGCCGGCGGGCGAGGCAGCCGCGATGGACGGTCGCGGGCGATCCTGTCCCCTGGCCTACCGGTACCGGCCCGAGGCCCTGGCCGGGCCGGCCGGGCTGGAGGCCGACACCCTGTACCTGGCCGGCCATCGTCGGCAACCTGGTCGACGACCCCGAGCTCCGCTTCACCAACACCGGCATGGCCATCGCGAACCTCCGGGTAGCGGTCACTCAGCGGATCCAGCACGACGGCGAGTGGCGCGACGGCGACACCTCCTTCCTCAAGGTCAACGTGTGGCGCGGCCAGGCCGAGCACCTGGCCGACTCCCTCTCAAAGGGCGACCGGGTCATGGTCACCGGCCGACTCCGCCAACGCAGCTGGGAAACCCCCGAAGGTGACAAGCGCTCAGTCACCGAGATCGAGGCCGACGAGGTCGGCGCCTCGCTCAAG
>DATHIG010000233.1:0-2966 GCA_035490035.1 Actinomycetes bacterium | reverse complement strand
GCTGGTCGCGGTGACCCTGCTGATCGCCATGTTCCCGGCCATCTCGCTGGTCAGCCCGCTGTTCAACCTGTGGCGGCAGCTGGGCCTGTTCGACACCTGGCCCGGGCTGATCATCCCCTACCTGACGTTCTCGCTGCCGCTGGGGATCTACACCCTGTCGGCGTTCTTCCGGGAGATCCCCTGGGAGCTGGAGCGGGCCGCCAAGGTCGACGGTGCCACCCCCCTCCAGGCGTTCATGCAGGTGATCGCCCCGCTGGCCGCCCCGGGCATGGTGACCACCGCGATCCTGGTGTTCATCTTCTGCTGGAACGACTTCGTGTTCGCGATCTCGCTCACCTCGACCAGCGCCTCCCAGACCGTGCCGGCCGCGATCGCGTTCTTCTCTGGCGCCTCGCAGTTCCAGACGCCGATCGGCTCGATCGCCGCGGCCGGCGTGGTGATCACCATCCCGATCATCCTGTTCGTGTTCTTCTTCCAGCGCCGGATCGTCGCCGGGCTGACCTCCGGCGCGGTGAAAGGTTAGGAGCAGACGGTGGCCGAGATCGTGCTTGACCATGTCAGCAAGCGGTTCCCCGACGGCACGCTGGCGGTGAAGGAAGCCAACTTGCAGATCGGCGACGGGGAGTTCGTCATCCTCGTCGGCCCGTCCGGCTGCGGGAAGTCGACCTGCCTCAACATGATCGCCGGGCTGGAGGACATCACCGAAGGCGAGCTTCGCATCGGCGGCCGGGTGGTCAACCAGCTGACCCCCAAGGACCGCGACATCGCCATGGTGTTCCAGAGCTACGCCCTGTACCCGCACATGACGGTGCGGGAGAACATGGGCTTCGGGCTCAAGCTGGCCAGGGTCGACCGGGCCGAGATCGACCGCAAGGTCGACCAGGTCGCGGAGCTGCTGGAGCTCACCGAGCTGCTGGACCGCAAGCCGGCCAACCTGTCCGGCGGGCAGCGCCAGCGGGTCGCCATGGGCCGGGCGATCGTCCGCAGCCCCCAGGCGTTCCTGATGGACGAGCCATTGAGCAACCTCGACGCCAAGTTGCGCGTGCAGATGCGCACCACCGTCTCGCGGCTGCAGAACCAGCTGGGCACCACCACCGTCTACGTCACCCACGACCAGACCGAGGCCATGACCCTGGGCGACCGCGTCGCGGTCATGCGCGCCGGCGTGATCCAGCAGGTCGACACCCCCGAGGAGCTGTACGAGCGGCCGCGCAACCTGTTCGTCGCCGGCTTCATCGGCTCGCCGGCCATGAACTTCCTGCCCGGCACCCTGGAGGACGGCCGCCTGCGCACCGCCCTCGGCGACATCGCCCTCCCGGCCGAGGTGCGCGCCAAGGTCCAGCAGGCCGGCGCCGGCCGCGACCTGATCCTGGGCATCCGGCCCGAGCATTTCGAGGACGCCGCCCTGATGGACGGCAAGCGGGCCGAGGGCCTCACCTTCCCCGCGGTCATCGACGTGCTGGAGTCGCTGGGGGCCGACAAGTACGTCTACTTCCGCCTCCAGGGTGCCCGGGCCACCGCCCGGGAGCTGGAGGAGCTGGCCGCCGACGCCGGCGCGAGCGACGTGCCGGGCGGCACCGACCAGGTCGTTGCCCGGCTCGACCCCGCCAGCCGGGCCCGTGAAGGCCAGCGGCTGCAGCTGTGGTTCGACCCCGGCAAGCTGCACCTGTTCAACCCCGACAACGGCGCCCACCTCACCCTCTGATCAGCTGGCGTCCGGCGACGGGCCGGTGTAAAGGTCGCCAGGGATCTCAGCCGCGTACTGGGGGGAGGCCAGGGGCAGGGTGGTGGGGTCGCCCCGGTAGGCGGCGCCGTCGACGTAGAGCCGCAGCCGCCGCCGCTCCCCGGCGGCGCAATAGCCACCCAGGCAGCTCCGGGTGAACCGCACCCCCACACGGCGAAGAACTGCCCCAGCGTGTAGGTGCGCACGGTGGCGATTCGAGGTGGATGACCCGCTGGCGTCGTGGGTGTGCAGCGGGGCGAACCGGAGCGCGGGGTCGATGCCGATGCCCGCCGGGTCCCTGGTGTTGTTGTCGACCACCACGATCTCGTAGTTCGGGTAGTCGAGCCGGTCCAGCGACCGGATCGTCTCGATGAGCATATCGGGCGGCTCGTTGTAGGCCGGCACGTGCAGCGACACCTTCGGCCGGTAGGCGGCATCGAACAACGGCGGGCGACGCGACCAGCGGACCCGGCACAGCACGTCGCAGCTCTCGAAGGCGAAGGAGCCGGACAGCAGGAGCGCCGATGTCTCCAGGACCAGCAGCAGTGCGGACGCGGCCACCCCGGCTGGCGCCAGGCCGCTGGCGAAGGTCACGGTGGTGGCGAAGGAAAGGTAGGCCAGCGCGGCCGCCGCGAAGCTGGCGAAGAAGACCTGCCCGACCGGGTTCCACAGCGGCCGGGCGGCCACCACCACGGCGGTGAGCGCGACCAGGAGCGCCTCGGCCACCAGCACCGGCCTCGGGTCCAGCTGCCACAGGCGTGCGGCGGCCCGCCCGGCCGCGACGGCGAGCACAACGCCGAGCGCCAGGCCCAGGACCCTGGACGCGACCCGCACCCGGTCGCCGAACGCCAGCAGCAGCACCGTCGCCGCCACCAGCGAGACGAAGCACGTCAGGAACAGGGTCAGCAACATGGCGGGAGTGCGCTCCGTGTGGATGCCCGGTCGCTCCAAGGATGGTCCCGTGGCGGCCGCCGGGCATCGCCGCCAGCCGCCAACTCGCCTCCCGGCTGGCCGGAAGCCACAGATGGGGGCTAGCCGCGATGCCGCCAGCCTGCCGGCGGCGCAACCCTCGGACGGAAACGGGCGGCCGGGTCGCGCCACAGCGCCAGCCGCACCGCGGGAACGGGGAACTGCAGCACCGTCGGCACGACGGTGACGGCGAGGACGGACATGGTGGCGATCGGCCACCGCCGCGGCAGGCGGCCGATCACCTGCCCGAGACTGACCGCCGGGCCGGGGCCGG
>DATHIG010000232.1:0-2332 GCA_035490035.1 Actinomycetes bacterium | reverse complement strand
CGGCTGGCCGCCGGCCGCCAGCCGGGCCTGCTCGCCGCCGGGGCGCTGGCCGGGCTGGCCCTGTTCGCCGGGTACGGTTTCCAGACGGTCGGGCTGCAGTACACCACGGCCTCCAATGCAGGCTTCATCACCGGGCTGGCGGTGGTGCTCACGCCACTGTTCGCCGGGCTGCTGCTGCGGCAGTCGCCCGGACGCTGGCCGGTGGTGGGAGCGCTGCTGGCCGCGGTCGGCCTTGCCCTGCTGTCGCTGCAGCGGCTGGAGGTGCGCCAGGGCGACGCCCTGGTGCTCGGCTGCGCGGTCGCCTTCGCCGCCCACATCCTGCTGCTCGGCCGCTTCGCCCCCCGCTTCTCCAGCTACCGCCTGGCGGTTGTCCAGCTGGGCACCACCGGGCTGCTCGCCCTGGTCTGGGCGGCCGTCGCCGGCGACCTGGGGGTGCCCGGGTCGGCCGAGGTCTGGGTCGCCCTCGCCATCACCTCGGTGGCCGCCTCGGCCGGGGCGTTCCTGATCCAGACCCGGGCCCAGCGGGAGGTGTCGCCGACCCGGACGGCCGTGATCCTGGCCATGGAGCCGGTGTTCGCCGGTCTGTTCGGGTTCCTGCTTGCCGGCGACCGCCTGTCCGGGCGAGGCTGGTTGGGCGCCGGCCTGATCGTGGCCGGGATGCTGGTCGCCGAGCTGGGCGGCCGGCAGCCCGCGGGCCCTGGCCGGCCGCAGCCAGCGGGAGGCCAGCCATGATCCAGGTGCACGTGCCGCGCGACGGGGTGGACGACCTGCCGGTGGAGGACCTCTGCGAGGCTGCGCTGGAGCTTCGGCTCCGTCTGGCGCTCGGGCTATGGTGGTCGGCGCGGGCGGCCTGGGCCTGTACTTCAAGCGGAAGGGCTGGCTATAGAGAATACGCGGATGGACGACCTGCTGGCCCAGGTGCAGGCTCGGGTGGCCGAGCGGTTCCCAGCCGACCTGGAGCGGATCCGGGAGTACCTGCGGATGCCGTCGGTCAGCGCCACCGGCGAGGGGATCCGGGAGGTGGCCGAGGCCACCGGCGCCTGGATCCAGGGCGCCGGCGGGTCCTTCGAGCTGGTGTCCACGCCCGGCCACCCGCTGGTGCTGGGCGAGCTGCCGGGGCCGGTGGGCGCGCCCCGGCTGCTTCGCTACGGCATGTACGACGTGCAGCCGGCGCAGGAGCCGGAGTGGAGCTCGCCACCGTTCGCGGCCGAGGTCCGTGACCTGCCCGGGGTCGGCCCGGCCGTGGTGGCGAGGGGCAGCGCCAACTCCAAGGGCTGCCTTGCCGGCTTCTTCCTGGCCGTCGAGGTGCTGCGCGAGCTGGACGCCATGCCGCTGACGGTCGCCCTGATGATCGAGGGCGAGGAGGAGCTGGGCAGCCCCAACCTGCCGGCGGCGGTCAGGGCCAGGGCCGACGACCTGACCGCCGAGGCTGCCTTCGACCTCGACCTGACCGCCGGGCTGGACGGCCAGCCGGAGCTGATCCTCGGCTGCAAGGGCCTGTGCGACCTGGAGCTGGTCGCCGAGGCCGGGGACTGGGGCGGGCCCGCGATCGACCTGCACTCCAGCGAGCAGGCCTGGATCGCCTCGCCGGTGTGGGCGCTGGTCCAGGCGCTGGCCACCCTGACCGACGCCGACGAGGGCATCCGTGTTGCCGGCCTGGACGGTGGCCAAGGGCCCGGTGATGGGGACCGGCGGCTGCTGGCCGAGCTGGCCGCCGGCTTCGACCCGGTCGAGCACCTTCGTGAGGCCCACGCCACCCGCTACCGCCTGCCCGGCGGGCCGGCCGAGCTGCTGGAGGCGCTGCTGTTCCGCCCCACCCTGAACATCTCGGGGATCAGCGCCGGCTATGTCGGCCCCGGCGGCAAGACGATCGTGCCCAGCCGGGCCGAGGCCAGGGTCGACATCCGCCTGGTCGGCGGCGACCCGGAGGCGGCCGCGGCCGCCGTCCGCCGCCACCTGGACGAGCGCGGCTTCGGCCATGTCGAGGTCCGGCTGCTCGACTCCTACCCCTGGGCCAAGGCGCCTCCGGGCAACCGCTCCGAGGTGGCCATGCGCGCCTCCTACCGGGCCCTTGGGCGCATCCCGCTGCCCTACCCGCTGGCCCCCTGGTGCGCGCCCTACTTCGTGTTCGACCGGATCCTCGGCCTGCCGTGGGCCTCCGGTGGGGTCGGCCACGCCGCCGGCGCCCACGGGCCCGACGAGTACGCCACCCTGGCCGGCCTGCAGGAGCACATCGTCGGCGCCGCCGCCTTCCTGCTCGCCTACGCCGGTCTGCCCGAGGCGACTTCGTGAGCCCCCTGCGGGTCGTGGTCGCCAGGGGCGACCCGCTTGA
>DATHIG010000231.1:0-5052 GCA_035490035.1 Actinomycetes bacterium | reverse complement strand
GCATGGGGCCACACTGGGGCTACTTCGGTTTGGTGGTGTCCCACCTGCGCATCCGGAGCCCCGGCGCCGACGTGGCGGGGGCGCAGTTTAGCCTCACCAGGATCGTCGTTGTCCTGCGCCGCCGAGGTCGCCGGCTGCGCTGCTTGCCGTGCGGCTGGTCCACCCAAGTGGTTTTGGACCGCACAGCCCGCCGCTGCGGCACCTTGACTGACGCGTGGCTGCCCCTGAAGGCGAAGAGCTCCGGCTGGCCTGACCGGCGTCAGCCGCGGGCCAGGTGCCCCGACACATGGCGAGGGGAACGTCGGACACTATCGGGCATGGTGACCTGGCCGACCACCGCTGACGAGCTCACCCAGCTGCAGCAAGCCCTCGGGGAGATGGCCCCGGGACGCTGGCAGCCTCCAACGACCCTGCTGCGGATCGGCGCCTGCTTCGTCTGCTTCGAGCGCGTCGAAGGGGCCGGTGCCGCAGGTGACCGGGGGTTTGCCGGCGCTGCGGTCACCCACCGCCGCCGGCTGCTGGCTGGTGTGGCTATCAGCGGGGCCGCCGGCGGACCGTATCTGCCAACGCTGCTGGCGCTGCGGGAAGGGCCGCTGCTCGAGCGGGCCGTGCGCGCCCTGCCGATCGTCCCCGAGGTGCTGCTGGTCAACGCCAGCGGACGGGACCATCCCCGGTGCGCCGGCCTTGCGCTCCATCTCGGGGCTGTCCTTGGGCTGCCCACGGTCGGGGTGACCACCCGGCCGCTGGTCGCCCAGGGCGCCTGGCCTCCCGACGTCCGCGGTGGGACGGCACCGTTGCGGCTGGGTGGCGAGGTGGTTGGCTGCTGGGTCCGGACCCGAGCCGGCGCGAAGCCGGTGGCCGTCCACGCCGCCTGGCAGACCGACGCCTCCGATGCGGTCCAGGTCGTGCTGGCCGCGACCCGTCGTGCTCGGACTCCAGAGCCCCTGCGCCGCGCCCGTACGCTGGCCCGAACCGGGCGGGCGCGCAACCGCTGAACGCTGGGACGCGTGTCGGCGTGCTGTTCACGTCCCGCCCGATCTGCTGGGCCGATCTGGACCGAAGTTGAGGTAGGGTCCGTGCCGGCCGGCCCGGGATGGGCTGGCAGTCCAGCAGCGCCTGGAGGCGGGAGGGTCCGCGCCGGTGGCCTAAGGCCTGGAACGCGGCCGTGGCGGGGCCGCTGGGCCGGCTCCGTCGCCCCGCCGCGGTGACGATCAGGCCCGCAGTTGACCTCGGCTGCTGGCGCGGGCGGCTCGGCCCTCGGGCAGAACTCGAGGCGAGTGCGGCCCTGCTCGCCGCGATCCGGTGTATGGGACCGAGCGCTTGAGAAGCGAGTCGGCTTCCGGCGCCCGCGGCCCTTGCCCTTGTCGCCTGCAGTTTGGCCCTTCGTCCAGGTGCAGCCGACCACCAGCTCCCGAGGGCTGGTTCTAGCCTCACCGGACCAGATGCCCTATAAGGATCGACACGACATGATCCGCCAGCTGGCCGAATGGTTCCAGGGCTGCCGTGACGCCGGTTTGGGCGTGCTGGGGCACGAGGCGCTCGCCGCCTCTGCCGCGGAGCAGGAGGGGGCCGGTGAGCGCTCGGGCTGGTTTCGAGTTCCTCGAGCACACCGCCGATGTCGGTATCCGGTCGTTCGGCGCCTCGGTCGAGGAGGTGTTCGAGCAGGCGACGCGGGGGCTGGCCGAGATCATCGGAGCCTGGCGCTGGGACCCGGGTGCCGAGATCGAGGCGGGGGACGAGGTCCCGGTGGCGGTCGACGCCGACCCCGGTGACCTCGCCGGCCTGCTGGTGGACTGGCTGAGCGAGGTGCTGTACCTGCACGAGGTGCGCGACGCCGCGTTCGGCGGGGTCCGGGTCGAGCGGGTCGGCGGCGGCCGTGCCGAGGGGACGGTGACGCTCGTGCCCGCTGGCCCTGGCGGCTTCGAGGGCACCCCGGTCAAGGCGGTCACCTACCATCGCCTCAAGGTCGGGCCGGGCCCGGACGGCTGGGTGGCCGAGGTGTACCTCGACATCTGACTGGCAGCGACGAGCGGGCGCCGGTCGGGCCGTCGAGCCGGTGCTGGTGCCGGTGGAGGTATGTGATGGAGCCGAGCAAGCGGGAGCCGTACGTGTTCGAGGTGCCGGTCGGGTATGTGGAGGGCATGCGCGTCCCGGGCGTGGTGTTCGCCACCGACGAGCTGTTCGAGAGGGCCCGGCAGGACCGGGCGGTGGATCAAGTCGCCAACGTGGCGACCTTGCCCGGTATCGTCGGCGCGTCGTTCGCGATGCCCGACATCCACTGGGGCTACGGCTTCCCCATCGGCGGGGTGGCCGCCACTGACGTCGAGGCGGGCGGGGTGGTCAGCCCGGGTGGGGTCGGGTTCGACATCGGCTGCGGGGTGCGGCTGCTCCGCAGCGACCTGGAGTTCGAGCGCGATGTGCGGCCGCGTCTGCGGGAGCTGGTCGGCCGGCTCGCCCGGCGGATCCCGGCCGGCCCCGGCGGCAGGGGGCTGCTGCCCCTGGACCGCACCGGCATCCAGCAGGTGCTCGCCGGCGGGGTTCGCTACCCGCTGTCGCGGGGGGTGGGCTGGGAGGAGGACGCGGCGCTGTGCGAGGACGAGGGCACGGTGCCGGACGTGCGGCTGGAGCAGGTGTCCGACCGGGCCCGCGAGCGCGGCGCGCCCCAGCTCGGCAGTCTCGGGGGCGGCAACCACTTCCTCGAGGTACAGGTGGTGGACGAGATCCGCGACCAGCGGGCGGCCCAGGCGATGGGGCTGTTCCCGGGGCAGGTATGCGTGATGATCCACACCGGCTCCCGTGGCCTCGGCCATCAGGCGTGCACCGACCACCTGCGCACGCTCGACCGGCTCATGCCCAGGCTTGGCATCAAGTTGCCGGACCGGCAGCTCGCCTGCCTGCCCGTGGCGCATGAGGCGGCCCAGGCCTACCTGGGGGCGATGCGCGCGTCCGCGAACTTCGCGCTGGCCAATCGGCACGTGCTCACCGATGGGCTGCGGGCGGCGTTCGCCGAGGTGTTCGGGCGCTCCGCCCGCGAGCTTGGCCTGCACCTGATTTACGACGTGAGCCACAATCAGGCGAAGCTGGAGGAGCACGAGGTCGACGGGCGGCGACGCACGCTGTGCGTCCATCGCAAGGGCGCCACCCGGGCGTTCGGCCCGGGACACCCGGACGTGCCCGAGCGCTACCGCGAGGTCGGCCAGCCGGTGTTGGTGCCGGGCAGTATGGGCACCGCGTCCTACGTGCTGGTCGGGCACCAGGAAAGCGCGCGCCGCTCGTTTGCGTCCACCTGTCACGGCGCCGGCCGGGCGATGAGCCGGACCGAGGCCAAGCGAGGGATCCGTGGCACCCAGCTGCTCCGGGAGCTTGAGCGCGACGGCATCGTGGTCGCGGCCAAGAATCCCAAGGCTCTCGGCGAGGAGGCACCCAACGCCTACAAGGACGCCGGCGTGGTCGTCGAGGCGTGCGAGGGCGCCGGGCTGTCACGCGTTGTCGCCCGCATGCGCCCAGCCGGCACCGTCAAGGGGTGACGCGGCTCTGTCAGCAATTTGTCAGCACGCACGGCTCGCCAGGCTATGCACAGCACCATGTTCCCTCGGTTACCCTGCGGCTGAGCTGCAGTGATGCGATGCAACACGTGGTGGGGGGAGGAGTGTGAGGGGGGCGCACTCGCTTCACACAGCAGAAGTCGTTGGTTGGAACCCAACCACGCCCACCAGCACAAACGCTCTTCCATCACCTCGTGGCTGGTCGGTGGCTAGGACAGGCTAGTTACCGGTGGCGGAGAAATGCATGAGGTCGGTAGGCGATCACCAGGTGCCGCCCCAGGTCCAGCCGATGTCGGCGAACGCCGTTGTCACCACGTCGCCGGCGCGGATCATCCCCGGTCGTATCCGATCGCGGTCCAGGTAGGCGCTGCCAAGCTCGGGCAGGACCAGGTCCCCGCGCCGGTAGGGATTCTGGAAGGGGTTCACGTCCACGGCCAGGCCGTATGCGTGCGCCGACCAGCGGGTCTGGTTGCGGGCGGCGCGGCACACGAACGAGGCGGTGTTGTTGCCGTCGCCGGTGGGATGGGCGTGCAGGTCGGCGGTGGTCACCAGCCGCATCTCCTCGATGGGGAACCTCGCCCGGTACAGCCGAGCGAAGACCGAGACAACCTGGTCGGCGGCACGCTCGTTGACCACAAGCTCACCGGTGTGCGGCTGACCGTCGAACCCTCGGAAGCTCAGGGTGAGGTAGCGCAGGTCGGCCAGCCGTACCGGGCATCCCGGGCCCCAGGTCGTGCCCATCCGGACCCGGATCATTGGGCTGATCGGACGGACGGCGGACTGGAACCCGCCCCCACGGGGTGGAGGAAGCCGGTCGATGGTAGGCAGGCTGCGGGTGCGGAGCTTGGCCGGGGTGGGCAGGACTTGCCCGAAGCCGTCGGGACGAAGCGGCAGCGGCCTGGCACCGACCCGCCAGACCGCGGACCCACTGGACGTCGGAGCTGGCGCAGGGGCCGGCGTCGCACCAGCCGGTGGCGAGGCCGTCGCCGGACCCGCCGGCACCGCGACAGAGGACGGGCTTGGGCTGGCGCTGGGTTGCGTCGACGGCTGGGCCGCGCAGGCGGCGACCAGCGCACCCAGCACCAGGGCGATCAGCAGGCGGACACCGCGCAGCATGCGCTCAAGGGTGCCACGTTCGGCCAGGCATGGTTGGCAGCTCGTGGCGCATCCTGGGCGGCGCGACGAGCTCGTGGCCGGGATCAGGGAGTTGAAGGACGCAGACGGTTGCGACCTGTATGTGGTCAGCCGGGAGGTTGAAGATCGCAACACGATTTGGGTGGTCGAGGCGTGGCGCGACGACGCGGCGCACTGCGCCGCGCTCGGACACGCCAGAGGTCCGTGCGGTGATCGAGCGCGGGATACCGCTTATCGCTGAGTTCGACGGGGTGAAGCTGGAACCGGTGGGCGGCGTGGGGCTGGACTAGGAGCGTGGTGCCGCTGCGGGATTCGGGGTGCTGTCAGCGATTTGTCAGCACGCCCGCCTCACTCGGCGTTGTGCAGCATCGAG
>DATHIG010000230.1:0-3711 GCA_035490035.1 Actinomycetes bacterium | reverse complement strand
CTGGCAAGCGCTGGAGGGCACGTCAGCTCACAGCTCCGCAGTCTACGAACCGACCGTCCCGAGATCGTTACGGGCTGGGTCACAGGAGCACGCACCGCCTGATGGCGGCCGAGTACTCAGCGGCCAGCATGGCGGGCGACGCGCCACCAACCGGCCAGGTGCTCACCGTCGCGGCAGCCGCACCGGGCGTCGGCTGGCCGTAGCAGCCGAGCTCGCCGGAGCTCCCGCGGCGACTACCCGAATCGCAGACAGGTGCTGATAATCCGGGTAACGGGTCGACCGAGGAGGGTAGGCGCGATGGGTCCACGGCTCTGGGAGTTGCACGGCGACGGCAGGACGGTCACCCCTGGCGCGGTGGTCCGGCCCGAGGAGCGGCTGTCGTGGGGGCGCACCGCCGGGATCGGGATGCAGCACGTGGTGGCCATGTTCGGGGCCACCTTCCTGGTGCCGGTGCTGACCGGGTTCCCGCCGGCGACCACGATCCTGTTCTCCGGCGTGGGCACGCTGCTGTTCCTGGTCATCACCCGCAACCGGGTGCCCAGCTACCTCGGCTCGAGCTTCGCCTTCATCGCCCCGGTGATCGCGGCCAAGGCCGACGGGGGGATCCCGGCGGCGCTGGGCGGGATCTTCGTCTGCGGGCTGCTGTTCTTCGCCATCGGCGTGGTGGTGGACCGGACCAGCTCGCGGTTCATCGAGTGGCTGATGCCGCCGGCGGTGACCGGCACGATCGTTGCCCTGATCGGGCTCAACCTGGCCCCGGTGGCCAAGGACAACTTCGGGCAGCAGCCGCTGATCGCGTTCATCACCCTGGCCGCGATCCTGCTCATCGGCATCGCCTTCAAGGGGTTCATCGGGCGGCTGTCGGTGTTCCTCGGGGTGGTGGTCGGCTACGTCGTCGCCGCGGTCACCGGCGAGGTCGACTTCGACGCCGTCGGCGACGCCGACTGGGTCGGACTGCCCGACTTCACCGGGCCGTCGTTCAACCTGCGGGCCATCGCGCTGATCGCGCCGGTGGTGATCGTCCTCATCGCCGAGAACACCGGCCACGTCAAGGCGGTGGCGGCCATGACCGAGCGCAACCTGGACGACTACCTGGGCAAGGCCTACATGGGCGACGGGGCGGCCACCGCCCTGGCCGGGCTGGGCGGCGGGTCGGGCACCACCACCTACGCCGAGAACATCGGGGTGATGGCGGCGACCAAGGTCTACTCGACCGCCGCCTACGTGATCGCCGGGGTGACCGCGATCCTGCTCGGGCTGGTCCCGAAGTTCGGGGCGCTCATCATCACCATCCCGCTGGGGGTGCTGGGCGGGGCCACCACCGTGCTGTACGGCATGATCGCGGTGCTCGGGGCGCGCATCTGGATCGAGGCGCGGGTCGACTTCCGCGACTCGGTGAACCTGGTCACGGCCGCCGTGGCGCTGATCGTCGGCGCGGCCAACTACACCCTGACCTGGGGCGACCTGGAGTTCAACGGCATCGCCCTCGGGGCCTTCGGGGCGATCATCATCTACCGGGTGCTGCGCGCCATCGGCGGGGTCCCTGGGACACCGCAGGCCGTCGGTGCCGACGCGATCGCCAGCCCGGCGTCCGGGGCCGCCCCCGCCGCCGCCGAACAGACCCCCGTGGCCCCGGAGACCGGGCCGGGGCCTGGGCGCGCGGCGGGGGCGGGTTCGGGAACGGGTGTCGAGGCCCGTCCCCCGGCGGTCGACCCGCCGGCCAACGGACCCCGGCGTCCCGGCCCGACCGACCGTCCGCCGCGGGCGCCGTGACGGCCGGCCGGGCCGGACCCCCGGGTTCCGGTCGGAGGAGTCCGGCCGGAGGGGTGCCCCGGTGGATCGGGAAGCGCTTCCGAAGGGGTGCCCAGGGTCGGCGAGCGCTTCCAGGGGGGTGCCCGAGTGCATGATCGGGTCGAGGTCCGGCGGGGCACCTATCACGACTCGGTGACCCTGATGCAGGTGTCCCGCCAGGCCGAGGGGCTGCCGGGCGTCCAGGCGGCGGCCGCCGTCGTCGCCACCCCGGTCAACCTGGAGCTGCTGGCCCGGCAGGGCTTCACCGTCGACCCCGACGGGCTCGGGCCGAACGACCTGGTGATCTGCATCCGGGCCGAGGGCGAGGAGGCCGCCGACCAGGCGGTGGAGCGGGTCGGGCAGCTGCTGGCCGGGGCCGGGCCGGCCGGCGGGGGCGGCGGGTCGGGCCCGGCGGCGGTCGCGCCCCGGTCGGTGCGGTCCGCGGCCAGGCGGGACCCAGACCTCAACCTGGCCGTCCTGTCGGTGCCCGGCCGGCACCTGGCCTACGAGGCCGCCCAGGCGCTCCAGGCCGGGCTGCACGTGTTCTGCTTCTCCGACGGGCTCGACCTGGCCACCGAGGCCGCCTTCAAGCGGGCCGCGGCCGAGCGGGGCCTGCTGTTCATGGGGGCTGACTGCGGCACCGCGATCCTGGACGGGGTCGGCCTCGGGTTCGCCAATGCCGTCCGCCGGGGGCCGGTCGGGGTGGTCGGCGCCTCCGGCACCGGCATCCAGGAGGTCACCTGCCTGCTGGACGCGGCCGGGGTCGGGGTCTCCCAGGCCGTCGGGGTCGGCGGCCGCGACCTGTCGCCCGAGGTCGGTGGGACCATGACCGTGCAGGCGCTGGAGCTGCTGGCCGGCGACGACGCCACCGAGCGGCTGGTGGTCGTCTCCAAGCCGCCCGACCCGGAGGTCGCCCGGCGGGTCGCGGACGCCGCCGCGGCCACCGGCAAGCCGGTGGTGCTGACCTTCCCCGGGATGGGCAGCCCGCCGCCGCTGCCGGCCGGGGTGGCGTTCGCCGGTTCGCTGGAGGCCGCGGCCGCCTGGGCGGTCGCGAGCCCCGGCGCACCCCCACCCGCCGAGGGCGGCGGCGCGACCCGGCCTGCCACCCGCCCGGTCGACCGGGCGGATGGGCCAGGGTTGGCGGGTGATCGGTCCGTGGCCGCCCCAGCCTCCTGGGAATCCTCGGCCAGCCTCCCCGCCGTCACCCCTGGCGACATCCGCGGGCTGTTCAGCGGGGGGACGCTGTGCTACGAGGCGATGGCGGTGGTGGCCGGGGTGGTGGGCCGGGTCGCCTCCAACATCCCGCTGCGACCCGAATGGCGGCTGGCCGATCCCCACCGGAGCGAGGGGCACACGTTCGTGGACTTCGGCGACGACGCCATGACCGAAGGCCGGGCCCACCCGATGATCGACCCGTCGCTGCGCAACGAGCGGTTCCGGCGGGAGGCGGCCGACCCCGGCACCGGGGTGGTGCTGCTGGACGTCGTGCTCGGCTACGGCGCCCACCCGGACCCTGCCGGCGAGCTGGCCCCGCTGATCCAGCAGGCCCTGGCCGGCCGGCCGGGCGACCTGACGGTGGTGGTGTCGCTGTGCGGCGCCGCCGCCGACCCCCAGGGGCTCGACGGGCAGGCGGCCGCCCTCCGCGACGCCGGCGCCGCGGTCACCCGGTCATGCGCCGCCGCCGCCCGCCTCGCCTTGGCCGCCGCCGGCCTGGCCGGCCCGAAGGCTCCAGGCGCCGTCGCCGCGGATCTCCGGCGTGCGCCCCTTCCCGGTGGGCTGGACAGACTGTCGTTTCGCCCCGGGCCGGGGCCGGGAGGGCCCGGCGCCGGGTTGGGTCGCCCACGCCGACCGTCCGGCTCCGACGACCAGGCCGGGGAGGCGCCGTGAACGGGCTGCTGCTGGGGCGGCCGCTGAAGGCCG
>DATHIG010000229.1:0-2113 GCA_035490035.1 Actinomycetes bacterium | reverse complement strand
TCGACTACCTGAAGTTCGACGACCGGCCGGAGCGGCTCTGCGTCGACTACAACCTCTACTCCTTCGACCACAACATCCGGCTGCGGCTCAAGGTCCGGGTCACCGTCGAGGACCCGCACATCCCGTCGGTCACCGGGGTCTGGCCCGGGGCCAACTTCCCGGAGCGGGAGGCCTACGACTTCTTCGGCATCCGCTTCGACGGCCATCCCAACCTGGTCCGCATCCACATGCCCGAGGACTGGAAGGGCTACCCGCAGCGCAAGGACTACCCGCTCGGCGGGGTGGACGTCGAGTACATCGGCGCCCACATCCCCCCGCCGGACACCAGGCGGTACAAGGGAGGCTGGACCAGCACATGAGCGAGGTCGAGACGCCGGACGTCGAGCGGCCGACCAGCGCTGGCGCTCCCCAAGCCGAGCTGCCTGAGCTGGTCGACGAGGTCGTCGTGCGGCCCGGCGAGGCCCACGACCTGCCGCCAGCTGCCACCCATGAGCGCGTCTCGGTGAGCCAGCGGCGCGTCCACCAGGTGGTCGCCATGGGCGGCGGCGACTGGGCCGAGGTCACGGCACGGGCCGCGGCCGAAGGCCAGGACGACGTCATGATCATCAACATGGGCCCGCAGCACCCCTCCACCCACGGGGTGCTGCGGCTGGTCGTCGAGCTGAAGGGCGAGGAGGTCATCAACCTCCAGCCGGTGGTCGGCTACCTGCACACCGGCATCGAGAAGTCGATCGAGTTCCGCACCTGGGTCCAGGGGGTCACCTTCGTGACCCGCATGGACTACCTGGCCCCGCTGTTCAACGAGACCGGCTACTGCCTGGCCGTCGAGAAGCTGCTCGGCATCGAGGCGCCGCCGCGCGCCCAGGCCCTGCGGGTCCTGATGATGGAGCTGAACCGCATCAGCTCCCACCTGGTCTGGCTGGCCACCACCGGCCTGGAGCTGGGCGCGCTGTCGATCATGCTCTACGGCTTCCGCGAGCGGGAGGAGATCCTCGACATCCTCGAGGACGTCACCGGGCTGCGCATGAACCACGCCTGGGTGCGGCCGGCGGGAGTCTCCCAGGACCTCCCCGACGGCACCGAGGACAAGATCCGCGCGTTCGCGCGCGACATGTGGGCCAAGGCCGACGAGTACGAGACGCTGCTCACCAACAACCCGATCTGGCTGGAGCGGACCAAGGGGATCGGCCACCTGGACCTGGACCAGCTGATCGGGCTCGGGGTCACCGGGCCGATGCTGCGGGCGGCCGGCCTCGACCACGACCTGCGCAAGGTCCAGCCCTACTGCGGCTACGAGCAGTACGAGTTCGACGTGCCCACCGCCACCGGCTCCGACGTCTACGCCCGCTACCAGGTCCGCCTGGCCGAGATGCGCGAGAGCCTGCGGATCGTCGAGCAGGTCCTGGACACCCTGCCCGGCGGGCCGGTGATGTCCACCGACCCCAAGATCGGCTGGCCGGCCAAGCTCGCCCTCGGCCCCGACGGGCTGGGGAACTCCCCGGCCCACGTCCAGCACATCATGGGCGAGTCCATGGAGGCCCTCATCCACCACTTCAAGCAGGTCACCGAGGGCATCAAGGTCCCCAAGGGCGAGGTCTACGTGCCCGTCGAGTCGCCGCGCGGGGAGCTCGGGTACCACGTCGTCTCCGACGGCGGCAACCTGCCCTACCGGGTCCACGTCCGCGACCCGTCGTTCTTGAACCTCCAGACCGGCACCCCCATGGCGATCGGGCTGCTGGTCGCCGACGTCATCGCCGCCATGTCCTCCATCGACCCGGTCCTCGGCGGCGTCGACCGCTGAGGAAGAGAAGGAGCCCCCACCGCCGTGCCCCTGTCCGACCAGACCCTGACCCGGGCCGAGGAGCTGATCGCCCGCTACCCGCAGCCGCGCTCGGCCCTGCTCCCGATCCTGTTCCTGCTGCAGGCGGAGGACGGCTATGTGTCGCCGGCCGGCGTCGCCCAGGCGGCCCAGCTGCTCGGGCTGACCAAGGCCGAGGTCGGGGCGGTGGCCACCTTCTACACCATGTTCCGGCGCCGCCCGGTGGGGAAGTACCTGGTCTCGGTGTGCAAGACGCTGCCCTGCCAGCTCCGCGGGTCCCGGGAGATCTCCGGG
>DATHIG010000228.1:0-2464 GCA_035490035.1 Actinomycetes bacterium | reverse complement strand
ACCTGGGCCGCGGCCCCCACGTGCCCACCACCAGGGCGATCCCCGCGTTCAAGCTGCAGCGGGCGGCCGGCGCCTACTGGCGCGGCGACGAGTCCCGCCAGCAGCTGCAGCGGATCTACGGCACCGCCTGGGAGTCGCAGGAGGCGCTGGAGGAGCACCTGCACCGGCTGGAGGAGGCCGAGCGCCGCGACCACCGCCGCCTCGGGCTGGAGCTCGACCTGTTCCACTTCCCGCCCGAGGTGGGCAGCGGCCTGCCGGTGTTCCATCCCAAGGGCGGCATGATCCGCAAGCTGATGGAGGACTACTCGCGGGCCGAGCACGAGGCCGCCGGCTACTCGTTCGTGTCCACCCCCCACCTGGCCAAGTCGACCCTGTTCGAGACCTCCGGCCACCTGCAGTGGTACGCGGAGGGCATGTACCCGCCCATGGAGCTGGAGGGCGCCCGCTACTACCCCAAGCCGATGAACTGCCCGATGCACATCCTGATCTACCGGTCGCGCGGCCGCTCCTACCGGGAGCTGCCCATGCGGCTGTTCGAGTTCGGGACCGTGTACCGGTTCGAGCGCTCGGGGGTGGTGCACGGGCTGACCAGGGCACGCGGCTTCACCCAGGACGACGCCCACATCTTCTGCGCCCGCGAGCAGCTGGTCGACGAGCTGGCCAGCCTGCTGGAGTTCGTGCTGCGGCTGCTGCGCACCTTCGGGCTGGAGGACTTCCAGGCCGAGCTGGCCACCCGGCCGGAGGAGTTCGTGGGCGAGCCGGAGGAGTGGGAGCAGGCCGAGGCCGCGCTGCGGGCCGCCATCGAGGCCGCCGGCATCCCGTTCGTGGTCGCCGAGGGCGAAGGCGCCTTCTACGCGCCCAAGATCGATGTCCACGTCCGCGACGCCATCGGCCGGCGCTGGCAGCTGTCGACGCTGCAGGTCGACTTCCAGTTCCCGCAACGCTTCGATCTGGAGTACACCGGCGCCGACAACGTCCGTCACCGGCCGTTCATGATCCACCGGGCCCTGTTCGGCTCGCTGGAGCGGTTCCTCGGCATCGTGCTCGAGCACTACGCCGGGGCGCTGCCGCCGTGGCTGGCCCCGGTGCAGGTCCGGCTGGTCCCGATCGCCGACCGGCACCTCGGCTACGCGGCGGTGGTGGCCGGAGCCCTCAAGGCGGCGGGGCTGCGGCCGGAGATCGACGACTCGGGCGGCCGCATGCAGGCCAAGGTCCGTGACGCCCAGCTGGCCAAGGTCCCATACACCCTGGTGCTCGGGGATCGCGACGAGGCGGCCGAGGCGGTCAGCGTGCGCCTGCTCGACGGGTCGGAGCGGCGCGGCGTGCCGCTCCCGGACTTCCTCAGCCACCTCAAGGCCGAGGTCGCGACCAAGGCGACCACCGCCAGCCTGCCCGGCCAGGACCCGTGAACCCGGAGCGGCTGTGGTCGCCATGGCGGATGGACTACATCCGCCGCGGCAGCGAAGAAGGGGACAAGGAAGGCTGCATCTTCTGCGACCTGCCGGCGGCCGGCGAGGACCAGGACGAGGAGCACCACCTCCTGGCCCGCGGGAAGGTCAGCTTCGTGATGCTCAACGCCTTCCCGTACAACCCGGGGCACCTGATGGCGGCGCCCTACCGGCACATCGGCGACTACGAGGAGCTGACCGCCGACGAGCTGGCCGAGATGATGGCCTTCGCCGGCACCGGCATCCGGGCGATGCGGGAGGACTCCGGCGCCCACGGGTTCAACCTCGGCATGAACCTGGGCCAGGTGGCCGGGGCCGGCATCGCCGACCACCTCCACCTGCACCTGGTGCCGCGGTGGGGCGGCGACACCAACTTCATGCCGATCGTCGGCCAGACCAAGGTCCTGCCCGAGCTGCTGGACGAGACCTACCGTCGCCTGCGGCCCCGTTTCGCCGCGCCGTGACGGGTTCGGCTTGCGGCCCCGTTTCGCGGCGCCGTGACGGGTTCAGCTTGCGGCGGTCCCTGCCGACAGGTAGGGCAACGTTGGCGACCATGGTCGGCTACCCTACGTGCGGCATGCCGAGTCGGTGAGCTACGTACTCGTATCTAGTCCCTAGCGACGGGAGACGATGCTCAATCCGACGGAGGAAAAACGGATAGCTACCCGCTAGCGTGAGCGCGGGAGGTATGCATCCGTCGCTGGCTGGACGAGCCGCCTCTGGGGGGCCCGACGCAACTCGAGAAGGCGGTCGATGCGGTGAGTGCAGAGCCGACGCCGACGGGATCGGTGGAGTTCCGCGACTACCTGGCGGTGTTCAAGCGCCAGTTCGCGTTGATCGTCGCCATCGCGCTGCTCGGCGCCGCGGCCGCCGCCGCCTACTCCTTCCGGCGTACCCCGGTGTACGAGTCGAGCACCTCGGTCCTGGTCAGGGCGATCACCACCAACGCCTTCGACCCGGGCCAGCGGATCGACCAGCAGCTGAACATGTTCAACCAGCGCCAGCTGGCCCAGTCG
>DATHIG010000227.1:0-8704 GCA_035490035.1 Actinomycetes bacterium | reverse complement strand
TATCTGGACGGACCCGGCGGGCCGGAGACCGGCCCCGGCCTGTTCGACACGGCCGGGAAGCCAACCCCCGCCTACCACGCCGTGGCCAGGCTGATCGCCCTGCTGACCGACCGGAAGCACCGGCGCGACCCGGAACGGCTGGCCTTCGAGCTTCACGGCGCCGTCGACGGGGTGCAGCACCGGCTGCTGCAGAAGGCCGACGGCCACTTCTGGCTGGCCCTGTGGGTCGAGAAGCCGGGCTGGGACCCGGCCACCGGGCGGGAGCTGCCGGTCGCTGCGCAGCAGGTCACCGTGACCCTGGAGGACCAGGTGGCCGGGGCGACGGCGTACGTGCCCGAGCTGGGCACCGACCCGGAGCGCAGCTTCGCCGGCGGGCTCGACAAGCTCGAGCTGGAGGTGACCGACCGGGTGCTGCTGCTCGAGCTGCTCCCGGACAGGGGCGGGGCAGCCCCGGCCCCCGGGCCGGCCCTGCCCGCCGTGCCGGTGCCGACCGGCCCCGAGGACGAGACCGTCGTGCTCGGAGGCGGCACCGACCAGGACGCGCCCGCCACCCCGACAACCTCGGCTGCTCCGGCCGCCGCCCTGGCGGCGACCGCGTCCACCACGGGCACGGCCAGCCGGTCGCCGCTCGCCTTCACCGGGTCGGCCGCGCTCTCCATGCTGGTCGCCAGCGCCCTGCTCATGCTGGTGGGGATGGCCGCCCTTGCCGCCTCGCGCCGCCGCTACCACCACCGCCACTGACCCGGGTCAGCGGTGGACGGTCCCTGGCCGGACGCCGAGGATCTCCAGCTCCTCGCGGCTCGGCATGCCCTCCCAGTCGCCGGGGACGGTGACCGCGAAGGCGCCGCAGGCGTGGCGGTGCGCAGCCGGTGATCACCACCACCCCAGGCACGGCCTCACTTCCCCGTCCTGCCCGACGGGACCATGTCGGTCATGGGCCTCCGGTCCTCTCGAACTGGTCGCGGCAGCCGGTCGAGCAGAAGTACCAGGTGACCCCGGCGCGCATGGCCGTCGGCGCACCGGCCACGGCCACCGTCATGCCGCAGACCGGGTCGACCGCCTCGGCCGGCGTCGGCACCTCGGCGGACGACGCCCGCCCGGAGCCAGCTGCCAGGCCGTGGCGCCAGTCGACCAGCTCGGCCAGGATGGCGACGGCGATCTCCTCCTGGGTCGAGGGTCCGAGGTCGCGCCCGGCCGGGCTGCGGACACGGGCCAGCGCCTCGGGGGCGAGGCCCCGCTCGCGCAGGGCGCCGAGCACGGCGGCGGCCCGCCGGGAGCTGGCCACCAGCCCGACGTACCCCGCCCCGGCGCGCAGGGCCGACTCCAGCGCATCCTCGTCGCCGTGGCCCATGGTGGCCACCACCACCGCGTCGGCGGCGACCTCGGCGCCGAGCTCGTCGGTGACCCGCCAGCCGATGATGCGGGCCAGCTGGGCCAGTGTCCGCCCGGCGACCCCCTCGCCGACCACGGCCAGCAGCGGGCCGGGCAGCTCCGGCTCGATCAGGACCTCGACCACCCCCTCGGAGGCGCAGCGGCTCTCCGCCACGACCACGTCGGCGGGGGCGGCGCCGGCGGCGTCGGCCGGGCCGATCTGCACGAGCCGGGGTTGGCCGTCGGCGAGGGCGCGCAGCGCCTCGCGAACCACGATCGGTTCCGAGCAGGCCCCGCCGACCCAGCCGGCCAGGGTCCCGTCGGGGGTGACCAGCGCCCGGTCCCCCCGCCGGGTCGAGGCCGGCCGCACCACCCTGACCACCGTTGCCAGGGCGTACGGCTTCCCCTCGGTGGCCAGCCGCCCCGCCTGGACCAGCACGTCACCTCGGGACGTCATCTCATTCCGCGAGGCCAGCCTCGACCAGCGCCTTCCAGACCTTGTCGGGTCCGATGGGCATCTCCAGCTCGCGGACGCCGGCGTGGGCCAGCGCGTCCACGACCGCGTTGACGAACGCCGCCGGGGAACCGACGGTGGCCGACTCGCCGACCCCCTTGGCCCCGATCGGGTGGTGCGGCGACGGGGTCACCGTCTCGCCCAGCTCGAACTTGGGCGTCTCCCAGGCGGTCGGGATCAGGTAGTCGGAGAAGTTGGACCCGATGCAGTTGCCGAGCTCGTCGAAGGTGATCAGCTCCATCGCGGCCATGGCGAACCCCTCGGTGAGCCCGCCCATGATCTGGCCCTCGACGATCATCGGGTTGATCCGCACCCCGCAGTCGTCGACCGCGACCATCCGGGTGACCTTCCACTGGCCGGTGCCCCGGTCGACCTCGACGGCCACCGCGTAGGTCCCGAACGGGTAGGTCATGTTGGGCGGGTCGTAGTAGGTGACGCCTTCCAGGCCGGCCTCCATGCCCTCGGGCATGTTGGTGTAGGCGGCGAAGGCCGCCTGCTGGATGGTCGTCTGCCGGTCGGGGGCACCCTTGACCTGGAACCGGTCGCCGACCCACTCCAGGTCCTCAGGAGCGGTCTCCAGCAGGTGGGCGGCCAGCTGCCTGGCCTTCTGGCGCAGCTTGCGCGAGACCATCGCGGTGGCCGCGCCGGCGGTCGGCGTGCTCCGGGACGCGTAGGTGCCGAGGCCGTAGGGGGTGTTGTCGGTGTCGCCGTGCTGGACCAGGACGTCGGAGGGCGGGATGCCGAGCTCGTTGGCCACGATCTGGGCGAAGGTCGTCTCGTGGCCCTGCCCCTGGGTCTGCACGCCGATCTTGAGGATCGCCTTGCCGGTCGGGTGGACCCGCAGTTCGGCCGAGTCGAACATCTTCAGCCCGAGGATGTCGTAGTCCTTGCTCGGCCCGGCCCCGACCACCTCGGTGAAGCTGGCCAGCCCGACCCCGATCAGCTTGCCGCCGTCGCGGGCCCTTGCCTGCTCGGCCTTGAGGTCCTCGTAGCCGAGCTTCTCAAGGGCGAGGTCCATGGCCCGCCCGTAGTCGCCCGAGTCGTAGACGAACCCGGTGGCCGAGGTGTAGGGGAACTGCTCGGGCTTGATGAAGTTGCGCCGCCGCAGCTCGGCCTGGTCGATGCCGAGCTCGTAGGCGGCCGTCTGGACCAGCCGCTCGATGAAGAACGAGGCCTCGGTGACCCGGAACGAGCAGCGGTAGGCGACCCCGCCGGGGGCCTTGTTGGTGTAGGCGCCGTCGGTGACGACGTGGGCCGCGGGGATGTCGTAGGAACCGGTGACGATGTGGAACAGGCCTGCCCTGAGCTTGCTCGGCTGCGCGTCGGCGTAGGCGTAGCCCTGGTCGGACAGCATGTTGACGCGCAGCCCGAGCATCTTGCCGTCCTCGCGCAGGGCCAGCTCGCCGTTCATGTAGAAGTCGCGGGCGAAGCCGGTCGAGATCAGGTTGCCGGTGCGGTCCTCGACCCATTTGACCGGCCGTCCGAGCAGCAGCGAGGCCGCGGTGGCGACGACGTAGCCGGGGTAGACCGGGACCTTGTTGCCGAACCCGCCGCCGATGTCGGGCGAGATGATCTGGATGTTGTGCTCGGGCAGACCGGCCACCAGGGCGAACACGGTCCGGTGGACATGGGGCGCCTGCGAGGTCATGTAGATGGTGGCCTTGCCGGTGGCCGGGTTGACGTCGGCGACGCAGCCGCAGGTCTCCAGCGGCGCCGGGTGGCAGCGGGGGTAGAAGGTCTCGAGGCTGACCACCCGGTCGGCCTGCGCGAAGGCCCGGTCGGTGGCCTCCTTGTCGCCGGCCTCCCAATGGTAGATGCGGTTGTCTTCCTTGCCTTCCTTGTCGTCCCGGATCACCGGGGCGCCCGGCCGCAGGCTCTGCTGCGGGGTGACGATCACCGGCAGCGGGTCGTAGTCGACCTCGATCAGCTCCAGCGCGTCATGGGCGATGTAGGGGTCCTCGGCGACCACGCAGGCGACCTCCTGTCCCTGCATGCGCACCTTGTCGGTGGCCAGCACGGCCTGGGTGTCGCCCGAAAGGGTCGGCATCCAGGCCAGGTTGTGCTGGGCCAGCAGCTCGCCGGTGACCACCGCCACCACCCCGGGCAGCGCCTCGGCAGCCGAGCTGTCGATCGAGTTGATCCTGGCGTGGGCCACCGGGCTGCGCAGCACCGACATGTGCAGCATGCCCGGGAGGTTGATGTCGTCGACATAGTTGCCCTTGCCCTGCAGGAACCGGTCGTCCTCCTTGCGCTTGACGCTCCGGCCCAACCAGGCCTCGGCCGTGTGCTCGCCCGCCATCCCGGCCTCCTAGGTCGTCTGGTTCGCGGCCCTGTCGGACTGCAGCTTCCTGGCCGACCATCGCACCGCGTTGACGATGTTCTGGTAGCCCGTGCAGCGGCACAGGTTGCCCGAAAGGGCCCAGCGGATCTCCTCCTCGGACGGGTCGGGGTTCTCCTCAAGCAGCGCCTTGGAGGCGAGCAGCATGCCTGGGGTGCAGAAGCCGCACTGCAGCCCGTGCTCCTCCTTGAACCCCTCCTGGAGGGCGTGGAGCTGCCCGCCGGCGGCCAGGCCCTCCACCGTCGTCACCTCGCGACCTTCGGCCTGGACCGCGAACATCGTGCACGACTTGACCGGGGTCCCGTCCAGCAGCACCGTGCAGGCGCCGCAGCTGGTGGTGTCGCAGCCGATGTGGGTGCCGGTGAGGCGCAGCCGCTCCCGCAGGAGGTGCACCAGCAGCAGCCTCGTCTCGACCTCGGCGGAGCGCTCCTGGCCGTTGACGACCACGGTCACCTTCACCGGTCACCTCCGTCTTCCTTGTCCCTGACCTCGTCCATCACGCCGGCGATGGTCTCCTCGCCGCTGAAGTAGCCCTGCCGCTCGGTGGACTCAAGGGCCGCCTCGGTGGTGACCGGCTCACCGTCAGCTGGCTGGCCGGGTGCGGCGGCCGCGCCGGAGGCGGCCGTTCCCGATGCGGTGGCCCGGCGTGGCGTCGCGGCACCCACCGCCGCCGCGGCCGTCCGCAGGCCGCGCTCGGTGAAGACGCGCACGACGCTGCGCTTGTAGTCGGCGCTGCCCCTGGTGTCGTCGTACGGCTGGGCGGCCTCGGCGGCCAGGCGGGCGGCCTCCCGGATCGTCTCGTCGCTCAGCTCGGACCCGACCAGCGCCGCCTCGGCGGCGGTCGCCCTGAGGTTGGTCGGGCCGACCGCGGTGAGGGCGATGCCGGCCCGGCCGACCTTGCCGCCCTCGCCGAGGGCGAGGTGGACGGCGACGCCGACGGTGGCGAAGTCACCGACCTTGCGCTCGAGCTTGAGGTAGGTGCCGCCGGCGACCGGGCCCGGGTCGGGCACCTGGACCTCGGTGATGATCTCGGTCGGCTCCAGCGAGGTCACGAACGGCCCCTGGAACAGCTCCCGCAGGGGGATCGTCCTGGCGCCGTCCGGGCCACGGGCGACCACCTCGGCGTCCATGGCCAGCAGGGCCGAGCCCCAGTCGCCCTGCGGGTCGGCGTGGGCCAGCGAGCCGCAGACGGTGCCGAGGTTGCGGATGATCGGGTCGGAGATCAGCGGGGCCGCGTCGCCCAGCGTCCCCCAGCGCCCGCCGAGCAGCTCGGACCGCTCGCAGGCCTTGTGACGGACCAGGGCGCCGATGCGCAGCCCGCCGTTCCCCTCGGCCAGGGTGTCGAGGCCGGGCAGGCGGTTGATGTCGACCACCACCCGCGGGGCGGCGAAGCGCAGCTTCATCAGCGGGATGAGGCTCTGCCCACCGGCGAGGACCTTGGCGTCGTCCCCGTACCGACCGAGCGTTTCGAGTGCCTCCTCCAGCGTCGAAGGTGCGACGTACTCGAAGCGGGCCGGATACATAGGCGACCGCCTTTCCAGGCCCCACGGTGGGCTGCCCAGGTCAAGGAGCATACGACCAGTGCCTCCCCTTGAACAGCAGGGTTAGGGCCGGCGGGTCGTGGTACCCAGGGGCAGCCGACCAAGCGGACCGGGGAGGTCCCCATGCTCGAGAAGCTACTGCTCGCCGTCGACGACTCCGAGCACGCCCGCAAGACGCTGCCGGCCGTGGTCGAGCTGGCCCGGGCCGGCGGCGGGAGCGTCCACGTCCTGCACGTCCGGGAGGTCCACTATCCGGTGCGGCCCACGGTCGTCGGCGACACCCCGGAGGCGGCCCAGCAGCTGGTCGAGAGCTTCGTCAACGAGCTCGAGCAGGCCGAGGTCAAGGCCGAGGGCTCGGTCCACCCGAGCACCGGCGGGTCCCCGGCCGCAGCCATCCTGGAGCGAGCCCGCGAGCTCGGCACCGGCCTGATCGTGGTCGGCTCCCACGGCCGCTCCAGCCTCGGCGGTCTCCTGCTGGGCAGCGTCGCCCACAAGATCATCCAGCTCTCCGCCTGCCCGGTCCTGGTCGTCCGCGACCAGCAGTCGGTGGAGGCGCGCCACCACGAGGTCCTGCGCGCCCAGACCCGGTTCCAGGCCTGACATCATTGCCCGGCACGGAGGTCGACCGCCTGCCGGGGAGTGATGGGGTGAGCAACGCCGCCAGCAGCGGGATCCTGGCCGGGCGGTACCTCGTCAACACCCTGGACGCCGCTGGACCGCAAGACCTCGTCATCGCGTTGTCGAAGGCGCAGCTGGACGCGGCCCTGGCGGCGGGCGTTCCGGCCATGGCGTTCCACCAGGCGGCGGCCGCCCCGACGGCGCTGCCACGGGCCGGCGCCGGCGCGGTGGTCCGCGTGCCCAGCTGGCGCGGCTACTCGTTCCTCGGCCTGCTGACCTGGCTGCTCACCGGGCCCACCGACCCCCGCTCGGAGGTGGTGTGGGAGGTCGCCGGCCACCCCGCCCCAAGGACCGTCCACAAGCGCCTGGCCGCGATGGGCTGGCAGCTGGAGTCCAGCCGGTCCCGGCCGGCCGGGGAGCTGGTCGGCCCCGGGCCATCGGCGCCAGGCGTGCAGCCGCAACCGCGGCGCTTCGGCACCCGGCTCGGCCGCGCCGACCTGCGGCTGGAGGCCGACTACGGGGTGTTCTCGCAGGACGAGGTCGACCACGGCAGCCGCCTGCTCATCCAGACCATGCTCGACCAGGTCCCAGCCCATGCGTCCCTGGTGGACGTGGGGACCGGCTACGGCCCGATCGCGCTGGCGTTGCTCGCCAACGGATGGGCCGGCAGCGCGCGAGGCACCGAGATCGACTCGGTGGCCCTCTGGCTGGCCTCGCGCAACGCCAGCGCCAACGCCATCGAGATGGAGCTCGCGCTCGCCCGCGACCCGGTCGCGGATGCGCCAGGCATGGCCGTGACCTGCAACTTCCCGACCCACACCGAGCGCGGGGGGTCCGACCGGCTGCTCGGCCAGCTGGTCGCGGCGGCGCGCGCGGCGACCGTTGTGATCGTCGTGCACCAGAGCCTCGAGGACCGATTCCACCGGCGGGTGGCGGCGCTCGGAGGACGTGCCCGCCGCCTCGCCGCCGGCGGGCACGCGGTGCTGCAGCTGTCGTCGTGAGGACCTAGGCCCCAGCGGTCCCCGCCGGCTGGTCGGCGACCCAGGCGGCCAGCAGGCCGCGGTAGTGGGCGACGAACTGCTCGTGCTCGTGGGGCGGGAAGGCGCGCTGGACGGTGGCGACCAGCAGGTCGTCGAACTCGGGGCTGGCGACGTAGTCGCGCATGCAATCGTCGGCCGAGGCCAGATGCTGGTCGCAGAACTCGGCGAAGCGGTCGGCCTCGTAGTAGTCGTCGGCCAGGCTCCGGTAGGCGGCCAGCTTCTCCTCCCAGGAGCGGCCCGGGTCGTCGGCGACCGCGTACCAGCGGGCGATCTCGGTGTCCAGGCGCATCGCCCGGCCGGTGGCCACGCAGTACAGCGACCACCTGGCCAGCGCCATGACCGCCCACGGGAAGTAGTAGTGCAGCGAGATGAGCGCCATGTCCGGGGTGGCGTTGGCGAAGTCGATCGGGTAGGTGCGGCCGTCGCGGACGATCACCTCGAAGGAGTTGAACTCCCAGCGGAAGAACGCCCCCACCGACAGGCCGAAGGTGACGATCTCCTGGCCCAGCTCGGGGGTGAGGAACCCATGGTCGACCTGGTAGCGAAGGTGCAGCGGCTTGGTCGGGTCGTAGTGGGTGACCATCGTCTGGGGGCCGATGGCCAGGCCGCGGGTGAACACGTCGTAGCCCTCGACCCCGGCCTGGACGTGCATCAGCTCCCGCCCTGAGGCGTCGTAGGCCTGCCGCAGCTCCTCGGGGTCGCCGATGCGGTAGACGTTGACCCAGCCGCCGCCGTGGAACGGCTTCATGTACATCGGGTAGCCGACCCGCTCCCCCACCGCGGCCAGGTCGAAGGCGCGGTTGTAGCGGGCCGCGGTCGGGGCGAAGCGCTCGTTCTCGGGCGGGACCTTGTGCGGCAGCAGCCAGGTCTCCGGCACCTCGAACCCCAACCGGATCGCGGCGCAATAACCGGCATGCTTTTCCATCGATTGAAAGGTGAATGGATTGTTTAGCAGGTACGCTCGATCCATCAGCGCGATCTTCTTGAGCCACTCGCGGGGATGGTCGTACCAGTAGGCCAGACGGTCGATGACCAGCGCGTGGCGGACCGGCTGGCGCAGGTCGAACGGCTCGATCGTCACCCGTTCGGTCGTCACTTCATGGGTGTCGCCGCCGTACTCGATACGGGGAGCCAACCGCGCCAGGTACTGCTCGAAGGCGGTTGGCCAATCGTCCTCAGTCCCGAGCAGTAGCCCGATCAGGTGAGTGGCCAAGGCGCGCCTCCATCCGTAGATCGCCATCGCCCGCCGCAGCCTGCGAGCCAGCGGTCCTAGCCTATTACA
>DATHIG010000226.1:0-2148 GCA_035490035.1 Actinomycetes bacterium | reverse complement strand
CCAAGGCGATCACCTATCTGTCGCTCGCCGGAGAGCAGGCCCTCTCCGGCGCGGCGTACCGGGAGGCGGCGTTGTTCTTCGCCGATGCGTTGGCGCTGGATCAGCCCGTCGCGCCCGGCGGCGGCTCACGGGAGGATCGGCTGCGGCGAGCCCGCTGGGAGCGGCAGCTCGGCGAGGCCTACCTCGGGCTCGGCAGGACCGGCGACGGACGCATCCACCTCAGCCGGGCGCTGGAGCTGCTCGGGGTGCCCCTGCCCACCGCCAAGCGTCAGCTCACCGGCGGGCTGCTGCAACAGCTGGCCATCCAGGCCGCCCACCGCGCCCTCCCGGCCGCGGCCGTGCGCCGCCAGGGACGGGGGCGCGAAGAAGCTCTTGAGGTTAGTCCTGGTATCCCTGCGGGACGCCGCGCAGGCGTGAAAATTGGGGCGGGCTGCCCGCCGACGCCGGCGCTTCTCTGGGACGTGAGCCCGCAGGTTAGTCTGGCGCCGGGGCCTTGACCTTGACGGGTCGCGCACTGTGCCTCGAGCACGCCGGTCAGACTTTCGGTTCCCGACCGAGGCCCCCGGGCATCCCGGTATCTGCCCACGGTGGAGGGAGGAGACGGTCCCGGTGACCAGGGAGCCGCAGGAGATCGAGGACGAGGAGCACGAGCGGGTCGTGGAGCGGGTGGCCGCGGTCGATGTGGCCAAGGCGTCCGGCATGGTGTGCACGCGGGTGCCGCACCCCTCCAGGCCGGGCAAGCGCCTGAGCAGGGTGTGGGAGGTGAGCGCCACGACCGGTGCGATCATCCAGCTCGGGGAGCAGCTGGTGGGTCAGGGGATCGAGCGGGTCACGGTCGAGTCGACCTCGGACTACTGGCGGGGGTTCTACTACCTGCTGGAGGCGGCCGGCCTGGGGGTGCAGTTGGTCAACGCCCGGGAGGTCAAGAACGTCCCGGGCCGCCCCAAGACCGACCGGCTGGATGCGGTGTGGCTGGCCAAGCTGACCGAGCGGGGCATGCTGCGGCCCAGCTTCGTCCCCCCGGCCGAGATCCGCCAGCTGCGCGACTACACCCGGCTGCGGGTCGACCTGACCCACGAGCGCGCCCGGTACTGGCAGCGGGTGGAGAAGCTGCTGGAGGACGCCCTGATCAAGGTGTCGAGCGTGGCGAGCACGCTGGACACGGCCTCGACCCGGGACATGCTCGAGGCGCTGATCTCAGGCCAGCGCGACCCAGGGGTGCTGGCCGGCCTGGCCCGCGGCAAGATGAAGGCCAAGCACGCCGCCCTGGCCGAGGCCCTGGCCGGCCGGTTCGACGACCACCACGCCGAGCTGGCCCGCGTGCTGCTGGACCAGATCGACGCGCTCACCGCGCAGATCGGCACGCTCACCACCCGCATCCAGCAGCTGATCGCGGCCATCCCCGCCGCCCAGGGCGTGGACGCCGACGGCACCACCGGCCCAGACGCCGGCACCGGCACCGCCGCGGCGGTGCTGCCGGCCGCCGTCCGGTTGGATGAGATCACTGGCATCGGCCCGGGCGCCGCGCAGGTCGTCATCGCCGAGGTCGGGCTGGACATGACCCGGTTCCCCAGCCCCGGGCAGCTGGTGTCGTGGGCGAGGCTGTGCCCGCGCACCATCCAGTCCGGCGCCAAGACCCGCGCCGGCAAGACCGGCAAGGGCAACCCCTACCTCAAGGGCGTCCTGGGCGAGGCCGCCGCCGCGGCTGCCAAGACCGATACCTTCCTGGGGGAGCGCTACCGGCGCCTGGTCAAGCGCCGCGGCAAGCTCAAGGCCCTGGTCGCCGTGGCCCGCTCCATCCTGGTGATCATCTGGCACCTGCTCGCCGACCCCACTGTCCGCTTCCACGACCTGGGCGCCGACTACTACAGCAGCCGCATCGACAAGAATCGCAAGACTCGCAGCCACGTCCGCCAGCTCCAGGCGCTCGGCTACGCCGTCACTTTGACCCCGGCCACCTGACCTACGCCGACCCACAAACCCCGCCCTCATGACATCTTGGCCGGGGTCGGCTGTTGCCTACCCTGGCAAGGCAGTCATTTTCCGTTCGCGCTGATCCTGACGGTGATCGCCGCCACTTCGCTGTGGTGGATGCTGCACGCCTGGCGGACCCCGGCCTCGCTGCTGGCCACCGGCTTCCCGACCAGC
>DATHIG010000225.1:0-2326 GCA_035490035.1 Actinomycetes bacterium | reverse complement strand
GCGATGGCGGTTGGATGTTGGCGGCGACCTAGCAGGTTCGCGGGTGCGAAGCACCTGAACAGGGGAGAGGGCAAGGATGCGGGTCAAGCGCATTGGCTGGGCGGGTACCAGGACAAGCGAGTACCCCGCCATGGTGGCCTTCCTCCAAGCCGTCCTGGGGTTGACCACCAGCCAAGAAGGGTCCGACTTCGCCGCCTTCCAACTGCCGGACGGGGGCACGTTCGAAGTGTTTGGCCCACGCGACCAGGACCACGCGCACTTCTCCACCGGTCCCGTCGTCGGCTTCGTGGTCGACGATCTCACCACCGCCGTCCGGGAGCTGGAGGCAGCCGGCGTGGAGCTCCTCGGCGGCCAGGTGGATGAGCGCGGCGGCGGTTGGCGCCACTTTCGCGCGCCGGACGGCAACGTCTACGAGCTGACCAGCGGGTAGAGCCGCGCCCCGGTCTCAGGCCGGAGCGGTCCACCCTCAACCTTGGGCCGCGCTGGGGCCGCAGACGAGCTGGACCACACGGACAACCACGGTCATCGGCGGACAATGAAACCTAAAAGAGGTTCGCCCGTTCCAGCGACATGATGACTGCTCACCAGAGGGACAGGCCGCAGTGACGAAGGAACGAGTAGGCCAGGTGTGGAGTGCCGCGGATCCGTTGGATGCCACGCTCGGCTGCGGTGGTGACCTCCTGGAGGGTGTCGGCGGCCAGGTTGGCCAGCTCCACCCCCTTGAGGTTGGACCACAGGCCCTCGACTGGGTTGAGGTCGGGCGCATAACCGGGCAGCCGTTCGACGACCAGCCAGGACCGCTGGCGGCGCAGCCAGGCACCCATTGCCTTGCTGCGGTGGGCGGGGAGCCCGTCCCACAGCAGGGTCGCCTTCTGCCCGCCGAGGAACCGGCGCAGCTCGCCCAGGGCGCCGATCAGGGTCTGGGTGTTGTAGGCGTCGACCTGGTGGTGGAAGGCCAGTGCCGCGCCGCCACCGCGGGAGCCGTAGCACAGGGCGGCGGCCATCGACGCCCGCTTCCAGTTGAAGTGGTGGCGGATGACCGGGGTGTGGCCGCGTGGCGCCCAGGTGCGGCGGACGACCGGCAGCAGCGAGACCCCTGACTCGTCCCAGAAGACGATGACCGCTCTACGTCTGCGGGCGTTTTTGCCGGATCCGTGGCCAGTCGCTCTCCATCCAGCGGGCGATGGCCTGCTCGTCGCGCTCGATGGCGCGGCGGGCGGGGCGCTGCAGGCTGTAGCCCAGCCGGCGGCGCAGCAGCTTCCAGACGTGCCCGGGATGGTAGCCGACCCCGGTCAGCTGCTCGATCACGGTGGTGATACGGGCAAGGGTCCAGTGGTCGGTGTCGAAGCCGTGGGCGCGGGCACCCGCGCGGAGGGCCTGGTCGATGGCGGCAAGTTGGGGGCCCGACAGGCGCGGGGCCGACCCGGTGGGGCCGGCGCTGCGCAGCGCCTCCAGCCCACCGGAGCGCCATTGGGCGTGCCAGCGGCTGGCGTTCTGCCGGGCGACACCCAGCTGGTGGGCGACCTCGGCCTGGGAGCGGCCGGCGGCAAACAGCGCGCCGGCCTGCATGCGGACGTGTTCGAACGCCTGGCGGTCGCGCAGACCGCGGGCGTTGCGGCGGTAGGCGGTTGGTCTCATACCGCCATGTTGCCAGGACAGGCCCGATCATGTCACCGGAACGAGCGAACCTCTTTTAAGTGCTCTCCTGGCGTCCAGTTAAGCGCTCTCTTCGCGTAGCTCGAGAGGAGGTCAGATGCGTGCGCCTCGTGGAATTCGTCCTCGTACCCGGTACGGACTCGAGGAGGCACCGCGATGGCGCAGCAGGGCCAGGCGTTCAAGCCCAGGAGAACGGCAGGAACGGCAACGCGCTGTGGGCGTACCGCTGCCGCGTCAACGGTTGCGGATCGAATCGGCCGCAGGTCGGGGATTCGTAACCCGCGCTGAGGCGCAAGAAGCGCTCCGGCGTACGCTCGATCAGCTCCGCAACGCGCATGCTTGGTGAGGTGCGACTGGTTGACTTGCGGCCCGAGCAGGTGTGCGCATGGCGAGCAAGCTTGCCGGAGGCAGCCGCTTCGCGGCCACGCAGGCGCTACGCCAGATCCTCAGCCGGCGGTCGCGTGGGAGCTCATCGACTTCAAACCCGCAAAGCATGGCGTCGACAATCCATCACGGCGGTGCCGGGAGAAGCGGCCGTTCGAGTCGTGGTGGAGATCGACGCGATCGCGGAGCAGCTCGGGTACAACACGCAACGGCAACGCAGCGCCTGAACATCTACGACCACGCCCGGTCGCAACCAACGGCGACGATTTCGGCTTGTTTGATCCGT
>DATHIG010000224.1:0-3112 GCA_035490035.1 Actinomycetes bacterium | reverse complement strand
GTTCGTGTCCACCCTCCTGCAACGCGGCGACCAGCTCGACACCGAGACGGTCCAGCAGTTCCTCCAGCTGGTGCTCACCCAGACCGACCGGCTCCAGGGCCTAGTCCGCGACTTCCTGCTGCTGGCCAGGGTCAACGGCGGGATCGAGGCGCTCGCCCGCCCCTTCCGGCCCCGTGACGTGCTTCTCAACCTGGTCGACGACCTGGGCACCGAGGGCGTCCGGGTGCGCTTCGCGGGCGACGTCGACGCCGAGGCGGTCGGCGACGCCGAGCTGGTCAAGCTGGCCCTTCGGCCCCTGGTCGAGAACGGCCTCACCTACGGACCGCGCCTCGGTATGGTCACGGTGACCGTCATCGCGGGGCCGGAGCACACCAACTGGGAGGTCCACGACGGCGGCTCCCGCCTGACCAACGAACGGATCAGCCAGCTGTTCCGGCCCTTCACCCGCTCCGACGAGCCGGTGGAGCGGCGAGGCTCCGGGGCCGGCCTCGGCCTGACCCTGGCCAGGGCCTACGCCGAGGTCCTCGATGGCCAGGTCGGCGGCAAGGCCGACGAGCAGGGTACGGTCTTCTGGGTCAAGGTCCCCGCCCCAGCGGCCGAGGGGGCATAGGTGAGCGAAGCAAGCGAGGGCAACGGTGCGCCGCCGACCAAGGTCCTTGTGGTCGATGACCACTCGGTGACCAGGCACGGCGTGGTCCTGCTGTGCACGGCCGCCGAAGGCGTCGAGGTCATCGGCGAGGCTTCCGACGGCAACGAGGCCATCCAGCGGGTGGGGGAGCTGCTCCCCGACGTGGTGCTGATGGACGTCGACATGCCGCGGCGCGACGGCATCAGCGCCACCAAGCAGATCCGCCAGGACCACCCGTCGGTCGGGGTGGTCGTGCTCACCGTGCACGAGGACCAGGAGACGATCTTCGAGGCCATCAAGGCCGGCGCCTCCGGCTACCTGCCGAAGTCCGCCACCCTGGACGACATCCGTTCGGCCGTGAAAGCGGTGGCGGCCGGCGGCTCGTTCCTGGACCCGGTCCAGGCACGCAAGCTGCTGCACCAGTTCAACCGCTACGCCGACGAGACCAAGGCCGCGGCCGACATCTACTACCTGCTCACCGGACGAGAGCGGGAGATCCTCGCCCTGCTCGCCGAGGGTCTGACCTCACGGCAGATCGCGAGCCAGCTGGTCATCTCCGAGCGGACCGTCAACACCCATATCGGCAACATCTACCGCAAGCTCCACGTGAACAACCGGGTGGACGCGGTACGTGAGGCCATGCGGATCCGACTCGTCGAGCCACCCAGATAGACCTAACCACCCAGCGTGTCCAGGTATCGACGCGTTGCCGAGCATCTGCGCAGAAATAGGTAGAAGCGCTCACCAGATCGGGGCATGGGAGCGGCCGAAGTCAAGGCCGTAGCATCGCGCTGAATGCGGTTCAGCATCCGATCTGGGAGTTTCTCGTGCCCGCCCACGTGCTCGTCCTCGACGCCGCGGAAGGAATCGGCCCCTGGGCAAGGGACGCCCTGGCCCATGCCGGTCTCGCCTGCGCGCTCGTCAAGGAGAACGTCGAGGCCCTCCGCAGCGTCGACGCCCAGTGGCCAGCGCTGGTCGTGGTGCCCCTCGACGAGGTGGAACGCTGGGCGCCCGTCCTCGGCCGCCTGAGCGAGGGCCCGACCACCGTGCCGGTTCTCGGCATGGCCAGCCGGGACGCCTCGGTCGACGTCACCCCGGCGCTGGCGCTCGGCGTGACCGACCTGCTCACCTTCCCGTGCAACGGCGACGACCTGGTCGACCGGGTCAGCTCCTCGATGCGGGGACGCCGGACCGGTCGCGGGCCCGACCGCTCCGAGCCGGCCTCGCCGCTGGCCCAGCTCCGGGCCGTCACCGAGGCCGCCGAGGAGGCGCTGCTGCGCACCGAGACGGCGGTGGCCAGGGTCAGCCGGGCCGAGGAGCGCGAACACCTGCGCCAGGCCAGGGACTCCCTCTCACACTCGCTCCAGGTGATCCTCGGCACGATGATCGGCAGCGCCGAGGCGGCAGGGCCGGGCCGGGAGGGTCACTCGCGCCGGGTCGCCACCATCACCCGCGACCTCACCGAGACCCTCGGCTGGCCGCCTCTGCGGGTCAGGGGCATGGAGCTGGCCGGCCTGTTCCTCGACATCGGCCTGCTGGCCCTTCCGGCCGACCTGCTGGCTCCGCGCGGTCCGCTCGAGCCGGAGTCGGTCGAGCTGCTGCACGGCCACCCGGACCTCTCCTGCGACATTCTCGACCCGCTGGCCAGGGTCGGGGTCCCCGTGGCAGCCGTCCGCGCCCACCACGAGCGCCTCGACGGTTCCGGCTATCCGCGCGGGCTGCGCGGCCGCCAGGTGCCCTTCGGCGCCCAGGTGCTGGCCGTGGTGGACACCTGGGCGGCGCTCACCCGGTCGCGTCCCCACCGCCCGGCCCTCTCCGGGCGGGAGGCGCTGGCCGTGCTTCGGCAGCAGGCCGGCCTTGGCCGCCTGCCCGTCAAGCTGATCGATGCCCTCGAGCCGGTGGTCATCTCCGCCCGTCCGGGGAGCCCGCCGGTCAACGGCCAGCTGCGGGAGCGCTCGCCCGGCGGTCGCGACCAGGGCGATGAGCCCGAGGAGCCGGAAGGGCGGTCGTCAAGAAACGAGCGGCGCCTGACCGTTGTGACCAGGCAGGTCGCCGGCGGCCTTGCCCTCTCCCTATAGATGAGGGTGAACGTGCGCACTCCCCGCTGGGCCGAGCGTGGGGTCACCTCCGTCGAGTACGCGCTCATGGTCACCGTCATCGTGATCCTCCTCGTCGGCGGCGTCCTTGCCCTGTTCGACGCGGTCCAGGCCAAATTCGACCGCGACGCCGGCTGTGCCGCAACGGCCTACAAAGGTGAGGGTTGCTGAGTGAGCACCCATAGGTGGGCAATTCTACGGAGGGCCGATCTGCACCTGACCCGATGTCCACGAGGCGCTTGGCCGACTAGGTTCCCCTGCAATGCGTTTGGTGAGGCACGCCCGCAAACGGGCGGATTCCCCGGTGCCGTGCTGACGCTGCACCAGCGGGACATGTGTCGTTGGGCCGCCGCCCCGCAGGCGGCCCCTGCGGGGGAAGGGAGGTGCA
>DATHIG010000223.1:0-6851 GCA_035490035.1 Actinomycetes bacterium | reverse complement strand
TCAGGCGGATGGCCTTGGTGATCAGCTCGAAGCTGTAGGTCCGGGTCTCCCCCAGCACGACGTAGTCGGGGTCGCGGTCCGAGAGGGTGAACCCGACGTCATGCAGGGCGGTGGTGAGCCCGGCCTCGCCGATGGCGAAGGCGCTTCCGGCTGGCCGCTGGTTGTCCAGGAACTGGGCGGTGGCGAGGGCCGAGGTCCAGATGCGGTCGGGCGGCAGGTCGATCCCGGTCCGGGCCAGCCGCGCCGACAGGTCCCGCGAGGTGTAGATCGAGTTGTTGGTGAGCACCAGGAACGGGAGCCCGGCGGCCTGGAGGGCCTTGATGAAGCTGTTGGCCCCCGGAATGGCGTGCTCCTCGCTCACCAGCACGCCGTCCATGTCCATGAGGAAGCTCGGGAGGGGGCTGCGATCAGTGGTCATGTCGCTCCAATGGCGTGCTCGGGATCGGTGTGCCGGTATCGTGCCCGGAAGGCAGAGGAACTATTCTCTACGGGATGAGCACGCAGCGTCCCCCCGAACCGGGCCCGCCCGGTCCCGAGCCGCCGTCCCCGCCGCCCGATGGCGGGCAGCGAGTGGTGCGGCGCAGCCGAAGCGAGCGGGTGGTGGCCGGGGTGTGCGGCGGCATCGGCCGCTACCTGGGCGTCGACCCGGTGCTGCTGCGCATCGCGTTCGTGATCCTGGCCCTGGCCAACGGGCTCGGGGTGATCGCCTATGTGATCGCCTGGGTGGCGATCCCGGAGGAGCGGCGCGGCCAGCCGCTCGGCCCGGCCCCGCAGCCCCGCCGGGAGACGGGCCGGCTGGTGCTCGGCGGTGCGCTGGTCGTGCTCGGCCTGGTGCTGCTGCTCGACCGCCTCGCCCCCAGGCTGGACGAGCTGTTCTGGCCGGTGGCGGTGGTGGCTGTCGGGGTGGCGGTCATGCTGGTGGGCCTGCGGCGATGAGCACCGAACCGATGCCGGCCACGCCGGCCGCCGGCCGGCCCGGCGCAGCCGGAGCCCCGCCGCCTCCCGATCATGGCGGCCCGGCCGCGGCCACGGTGCTGGTGGGTGCCTTGCTGGTCCTGGTCGGGATCGGCTGGCTGCTTGACGCCAGCGGGGTCAGGGTTCCGTGGCGGGCGGTGCTGCCCGCCGCCCTGATCGCCGTCGGCCTTGCCACCGCGGCCGGGGCGTTCCGGGGCCGCCAGCACGGCCTGATGGTCGTCGGGATCGTCCTCGTGGTGGTTCTCTCGGTGGCCGTCGCCACCGACTGGGAACTTGACGTCCCGCTCGGCGGCGGCGTCGGGGACCGCAGCGAGCAGCCG
Organism: Actinomycetes bacterium; assembly: GCA_035490035.1. Classification (GTDB taxonomy): domain Bacteria; phylum Actinomycetota; class CALGFH01; order CALGFH01; family CALGFH01; genus CALGFH01. Next base: position 5,556 of record DATHIG010000223.1, on the reverse strand, counting down.
AGCACCCCGGCCGACCTGGCCGAGTACCGGCTGGGCGTTGGCGGCTTCCACCTCGACCTGCGCCAGCTGCAGGTCCCGGCCGGGACGACGACGGTCGAGGCCCGGGTCGGGGTCGGCGAGCTGGTCGTCGAGATCCCCGACAACGTCTCGGTCGAGGTCGACGCCCGCTCCGGCCTCGGCAACGTCCGGGTGCTCGGCCAGGAGGAGAGCGGCCCCGGCAGCCGGGTCCGGCGCAGCTCGCGGGACGGCGGCTCGGGCGACCGCCGGCTCGTGCTCGACCTGCGCGTCGGCATCGGCCAGGTCGAGGTGGACCGGTGACCGGCGGGATCGACCCCCGCCGGGCGGACCGGCTGTCGCTGGTTGCTGGGCTGTTGTTCGTGCTGGCCGGGGTGGTGTTCCTGCTGGACGCGCTCGGGGTGTGGAAGCTGCGCTTCGACTACCTGGTGCCGCTGGCCCTGGTCGTGCTCGGGCTGGTCGTGCTGGCCAGCGGCTGGCCGTCGCGCGAGCGCCGCCGCTGACCGCTCAGCCGGCGGCGAGGCCGGCGGCGATCTCGCCGGCGAGGCCGGCGTTGGCCTCCAGCAGGGCCAGGTTGGCGACGAGGCTGCGCCCTCCGGTCCGGCGGTGCAGCCAGTCAAGCTCGAACGGGGTCCTGGCCTTGCCGAACACGCCGGCGTCGCGGGCGGCGGCCGCTCCGGCGGCGGCCAGCTCCCCCAGCTCCTCCGGGTCCATGGCGGCCGAGACCGGCGGGTCCTGGCACAGCACCATTGCGCCTGGCGCCTGCAGCGCCTGGCGGACCCGGATCAGCTCCACCACCTGGGCGACGTCGTCGGTCACCTGCTCCAGCGGCAGCCGCCCCCTGGCCAGGAACCCGGGCAGGCGGTCGGTGCGGTACCCGACCACCTGCACGCCGTGGGTCTCCATCCATTCCAGGGTGGCGGCCGCGTCGGCGACGTGCTTGGGGCCGGAGCAGACCACCGTGGCCCGCGACCGGGCCAGCTGGGGCAGGTCGGCCGAGACGTCGGCCGCGCCGAAGTGGATGCCGCCGATCCCGCCGGTGGCCATGACCCCGATCCCGACCGCTTCGGCGACGAACACGGTCGCGGACACGGTGGTGGCCCCGTCGAGCCCGCGGGCGACGACGTAGGGGAGGTCGCGGACGGTCACCTTCCATTGGACCGCGCCCGAGGCCAGCGCCTGCACCTGCTCCTGGTCGGCCCCGACGATGATCCGGCCGGCGATCACCCCGACGACGGCCGCCTCGACCCCGGACTTGCCGACCGCCGTGGCCTGCGCCTCCGCCGATTCCAGGTTGGCGGGCGCGGGAAGGCCCTGGGCGAGGACGCTTGACTCGAGGGCGACGACAGCGCTGGCGTTGGCGATGCGATCGGCGACCACGATCCGGCGATCCATGAGCGGAGCATTCCCCTGTCGTTTGGTCGGTCGGTGGCCAGCGGTCAAGGGTACTCCGGGCGGCTGCCGATGGTCAGGGCCGGCCAGGCGCCATGGGTCGCCACCGCCCGGGCGGCCAGCCGGGTGCCGGCGCCGGCCGCCTCGGCCGCGTCGGCGCCACCAGCCCTGGCCAGCAGGTAGCCGGCGGCGAAGGCGTCCCCGGCGCCGGTGACGTCGACCGCGCCGGTGGCCGGGGCGGGAACGGGCCGCGGGCGCCCGTTCCCGGTGCAGACCACCACCCCGGCGGCGCCCCACTTGACCACCGCCGTCCCCACCGTCGCGGCCAGCAGGGCGGCAGCCACCCCGGGATCGGGCGCGCCGGTGAGCGTCGCCGCCTCGTCACGGTTGGCCAGCAGGGTGCCGGCCAGGGCGGCGGCGGCCAGCACCGGCTGGCCGGCCTCGCCCGCCAGCAGCGGCCAGGAGGCGGCGTCGACCACGGCCGGGACGCCGGCGCGGCCGGCGGCCCCGGCGGCCGCCATGGCCGCCGCCCTGGTCTGGGGACGCAGCAGCGGGTAGCCGCTCACGAACACGGCGGCCGCTCCGGCCAGCGCCCCGACCACCTGCCGCAGGTCCAGGTGGAGGTTGGCGCCGGGGTCGGCGACGAAGGTCCGCTCCCCCGCCTCCCTGACCACCAGCAGCGCCCCGCTGGCCGACGGCGCCGGCTCGGCCGGACGCAGCTCGATCCCGCGCTCGGCCAGGGCGGCGGCCAGCAGCCGGCCCGCCAGGTCGTCGCCGCGACCGGCCACCAGCCGCGCCCCGGCCCCCGCCGCCCTGGCCCAGGCGGCCACGTTGGCCGCCGACCCGCCGGGCCCGAGCCGAACCGACCCGGCGACGTCGCCGCCGCGGGCCAGGGCCGGCGCGTCGACGGCGACGTCCACCATCAGGTCCCCGACGCACACCAGCAGGGCTGGGGCCGCGCCGCCGCCCCGGTCATAGGGGTCGTCGGACCGGGGCGGCGGACCGGAGCTGCCTGGTGCCGCCTGCGGCGGCAGCCCGGTTCCATTCCGACCGCCAGCGTCGGCGGTCGGGGTCACCCGCCGTCCTCCCAGAACCGGGTGGTGACCACGCGGCGGGCGCGGCGGGTGGCTCGGCGGTAGTCCTCGAGCAGGCGCTGGCGGCCCGGCTCCCCCATCGCCCTGGCCAGCCGCTCCAGCGCCGCCGGGTCGGTGGGCAGGGAGGCCACCGGCCGCCCCGCGACCAGGTAGGCGAGGTTGCGGACGCGCAGGCAGAGCCGGTAGGCGTCGGCCAGCCAGGCCGCCTCGCCCCGGTCGAGCGCGCCCGCCCCGGCCAGGGCGTCAAGCGCCTCGAGGGTGCCCTGGACGCGCACCTCCGGGTGATCATCCCCGAACCGGAGCTGGAGCAGCTGCGCCGTCCACTCCACATCGGCGAGCCCACCCGGCCCGAGCTTGAGGTGCAGCCTCGGGTCGGCCCCGGCGGGCAGCCGCTCGGCCTCGACCCGCGCCTTCATCCGCCGCACCTCGGCAACGGTGGCCGAGTCCAGCCGCCCCGGGTACACCCGGGCGATCGCCTCGTTGCGGAACCGCCGGGCCAGCTCGCTGTCCCCGGCGACCGGCCTGGCCTTGACCAGCGCCTGCAGCTCCCACGGCTGGGCCCACCGGTCCCAGTAGGCCAGGTAGCTGCCCAGCGTCCGCGACAGCGGCCCGTTGCGCCCCTCGGGGCGGAGGTTGGCGTCGACCCGGAAGCAGGTCCCCTCGGGAGTGACTTCCGAGAGGCCCCGCAGCAGCTCCCGAACGACCCGGTCGGCGGCCCGGTTGGCCGTCTCCGGGTCGGCGCCCTCGACCGGCTGGTGGCAGAACAGCACGTCGATGTCGGAGGTGTAGCTCAGCTCGGCCCCGCCGAGCTTGCCCATGCCGAGCACGGCCAGCCGCACCGGCGACGGCCCGGCACCGGCCTCTCGGGCGGCCACCAGCACACCAGCCTCCAGGCACGCCTGGGCGAGCGCGGCCAGCTCGGCACCGGCCTGCTCGACCGGGAGGTCGCCGGTGAGGTCGCGCACCGCCACCCGGACCAGCTCCCGGCGCTTGAACCGGCGCAGCCCATCCCAGGCCGCGGCCGCGGCATGATGGCGGGCCACGATCGCGGTCGCCTCGGCCACCAGCTCCTCCGGTTCGCGCGCCTCGGCCAGCCGGTGCTGGTCGGCCATGGCGGTGAGCAGCTCCGGGTGCCGGGCCAGCAGCTCGCCGAGCAGCCGCGAGGTGCCGAGCACGGTGCACAGCAGCTCGGCCGCGGCCGGGTTGTCGCGCACCATCCCGTAGAACGCGGCCCGGTCGCCGAGCGCCTCGGCCAGCGCCCGCAGCGCCGCCAGCCCGCCGTCGGGGTCGGGCGCCTCGGCCAGCCAGGGCAGCATCACCGGCAGCATGGCCCGCAGCAGGGTGGCCCGCCGGGACAGCCCCGCGGTGAGGGCGCGCAGCGAGGCCATGGCCCGGCTGGGGTTGGCGAACCCGAGCGCGGCCAGCCGCTCGGCGGCCCGCTCGGGCTCCAGCCCAGCCGGCACCGCCCCGAACGCCTCCAGCAGCGGCCGGTAGAACAGCTTCTCGTGCAGGCCGCGGACGGCCGAGGCGTGCCGGCGCCGGTCGGCCTCGAAGCGCTCCAGGGCGCCGGCCTGCGGCCCGTCCCGGTAGCCGAGCGTGCGGGCCAGCCAGCGCCGCGCCTCCTCCCCGGCCGGGATGGTATGGGTGCGGCGCTCGTTGGCCAGCTGGAGCCGGTGCTCGACCAGCCGCAGGAACCGGTAGGCCGCGGCCAGCTGGGCGGCGTCGGCCCGGCCGACGAACCCGGCGGCGGTGAGCCGGTCAAGGGCGACCAGCGTCGAGCCGGAGCGCAGCCCGGGATCATGCCGGCCATGGACCAGCTGCAGCAGCTGGACGGCGAACTCGATGTCGCGCAGCCCGCCGGGGCCGAGCTTGACCTGCCGGTCGCCGCCGGCCCTGGCCTTGGCCGAGCTCTCCACCCGGGCCTTCATGCGCCGGACGGCCGTGACCGTCTCCGGGTCCAGCCGCCGCGGGTAGACGCGGGCGATCGCCTCGTCGCGGAACCGCCCGGCCAGCTCGAGATCCCCGGCCGAGGGCCGCACCTTGATCAGCGCCTGCAGCTCCCACGGCTGGGCCCACCGGTCCCAGTAGGCCAGGTAGCTGCCCAGCGTCCGCGACAGCGGCCCGTTGCGCCCCTCGGGGCGGAGGTTGGCGTCGACCTCGAAGCAGGTCCCCTCGGAGGTCACCGCCGAGAGGCCCCGCATGACCCCCCTGGCCATCCGATCGGCGGCCCTGGCGGCGGCCTCCGGGTCGGCACCCTCCAGCGGCTGGTGGCAGAACAGCACGTCGATGTCGGACACGTAGTTCAGCTCGGCCCCGCCCAGCTTGCCCATGCCGAGCACGGCCAGCCGCACCGGCGACGGCTGGTAGCCGGACTCGCCCGCCGCCACCACCAGGGCGGCCTCCAGGCAGGCGTCGGCCAGGGCAGCCAGCTCGGCCGCGACCTACTCGACCGCCACCCGCCCGGCCAGGTCGCGCACGGCCACCCGGAGGAGCTCCCGGCGCTTGAACCGGCGCAGCCCATCCCAGGCCCCGGCCGGGCCGGATTCGCCGGTCACCAGGACGGTGGCCTCGGCGACCAGCTCCTCCCGCCGCCGGGGGGCGGCGAACGGGCGGCCGTCGGCGAGCCGGTCGGCCTCCTCGGGGTGGATGGCCAGCCAGGCCCCCAGCGACCGGCTGGCCGCGACCACGGGGACGAGCCGGCGCCGGAAGCCGAGCCGGCGCCGGAGCATGGCGGCGAAGCCGTCGGGGTCGGGATGGGCGGCGGCGATGCCGGCCAGCGCCCTCGCCGCCAGCTGGGGGGCGGCGCTGCCCGCGATCTCGGTCAGCAGCCGGTTCCCGCCCCGGGCGGCCTCCGGGGGCCACGCCCCCAGGCGCTCCAGGTCGGCGACGGCGGCCTCGGGATCCTCGAAGCCGAGCCGGGCCAGGGCGGAGCGCGACACCGTTGGGCCGCCTCTCTAAAGCAGCGGCAGGTAGCGCTCTCGCTCGAACGGGGAGACGTAGCGCTGGTAGCTGTCCCAGTCGCGGTGCTTGTTGCGCAGGAAGTACTCGAAGACGT
>DATHIG010000222.1:0-18248 GCA_035490035.1 Actinomycetes bacterium | reverse complement strand
GTCGACACCGTGATCGTCGACGGCCAGGTCCGTAAGCGCGGCGGCAGGCTGGTGGCCGACGCGGACGCGGCCCGCCGGCTGGTCGAGGCGTCCCGCGACCACCTGGTGGCCGAGGCCGAGCGGCAGCGGGCCACCAAGATGCCCCAGGCATGACCTCCAGGTACCTGGTCCGGCGGGGCGGCCAGGCCGACCTGGTCGTCCCGCCGGAGTGGACCGGGCACGCCAGCGGCTACCACCGCTGGTCGATCGTTGACGAGGCCGGCGGGGCGGTCCACACCGGCTTCGGGATCGGCCTGCTCGACCCGGGCGGGCACGTCGAGGCCCACATCCACTCCTTCGAGGAGAGCCTGTTCCTCCTGGAGGGCGAGCTGGTGCTCGACACCGGCGAGGGGTCGGTGCTGCTCCGGGAGGGCGACTACGGGCTGGTCCCGGTGGGCCTGGCCCACGGCCTGCGCAACCCCGGGCGGGCGCCGGCCCGCTGGGCCGACATGCTCGCCCCCCAGCCGCGGGCCCGCTTCGGGGGCGACACCTACCTGGTCCCGCCGCCGGCCCCGGCGACCCCGGTGCCCGTGGACGTCCGCGACCCGCGGACGCGCGCCTTCGGCCACCTCGAGCCGGGCAACATGGACCCGGGCCGGCAGACCCAGGACCTGCTCGCCGTCTCGGCCAGCATGCGCACCGCGCTGCTGGTCTACAGCGGGATCACGGTGAAGATGATGGTCGACCGCGACCTCGGCGCCCAGCTGCAGACGATGTTCATGGTGCAGTACGAGCCGCGCGGCGTCGCCGGGACCCACGACCATCCGCTGGAGGAGACCTACCTGATCCTGGACGGCGAGGTCGACGCCAGCTTCGACGGCGCCGCCCACCGGCTGCGGGCCGGCGACGTCGCCTGGGCCGGGGTCGGCTGCGTGCACGGGTTCTCCAACCCGGCCGACCGTCCCGTCCGGTGGCTGGAGACCCAGGCCCCGCAGCCGCCGGCCCGGCACTCCTACCGGTTCACCCGCGACTGGGAATACCTGCAGTCCCGCCTCTCCTGAGCAGCAGCGGAAAGGAGCCAACCATGCCGGACCCCGGATGCGTGGTGGTGGTCGGGGGCACCTCGGGGCTGGGGCTCGAGGTGGCGCGCCACTACGCCGAGCGCGGCCGCGAGGTCGTCCTGTCAGGACGCGACCAGCAGCGGGCGGCGGCCGTGGCCGCCGACCTGGGCGGGAAGGCCAGCGGGATCGGCCTCGACCTGGCCCGGCCGGAGGAGCTGGCCGACCGGCTGGCCGGTGTCGGCCGGGTCGGGTGCCTGGTGCTGGCGGCGATCGAACGCGACGAGAACCGGGTCCGCGAGTTCGACCTGGAGGGGGCCACCCGCCTGGCCATCCTGAAGCTGGTCGGCTACGCCGAGGCGGTCCACGTGCTGGCGCCGCGGATGGACGACGACGGCTCGGTGGTGCTGTTCGGCGGGCGGGCCAAGGACCGCCCCTACCCCGGCTCCACCATGGTCTCGACCGTGAACGGCGGGGTCACCGGCCTTGTACACTCGCTGGCGGTCGAGCTGGCCCCGGTCCGCTGCAACGCCATCCATCCGGGCATCGTCGGCGACAGTCCCTACTGGAGCGCCAAGGGCGAGCCGGCGCTCCAGCCGGTCAGGGACCGGACGCCGTCCCGGCGGCTGGTGACGATGGAGGACGTGGTCGACGCGGTGGTGTTCCTGCTGGAGAACCGGTCGGTGAACGGTGTCAACCTCCACGTCGACGGCGGTTGGCTCCTGCTCTAGGAGGCGCAGCGGGTGGAGGGTCAGCCGAAGGTCGCGGTCGTCGGCGCCGGGCGGATGGGCGCGGCCATGGTCGGCACGCTGCGCCGGGCCGGCATCGAGGTGGTGGTGTTCAACCGGACCCGGGCCCGGGCCGAGGAGGTCGCGCGGGCCACCGGCGCGGCCGTGAGCGACACCGCCCGCGAGGCCGCCGCCGGCGCCCAGGTGGTGCTCAGCTCGCTGGCCGACGACGCGGCCGTCGGGGCGGCCTACACCGGAGCCGACGGGATCGTGGCCGGGCTCCAGCCGGGCGCGATCGTCCTTGAGACCAGCACCATCGACCCGGGGACGGTCCACCGCCTCCGGCCGCTGGTCGAGGACCGGCGGGCCTTCCTGCTCGACACCCCCGTCTCCGGCAGCGTCCAGCTGGTCGAGGCCGGCCAGCTCACGGTCATGGTCGGCGGCGACCCGGCGGTCCTCGAGCGGGCCCGGCCGGTGCTGGACCCGCTGGCCAAGCAGGTGTTCCACGTCGGCGACCTGGGGTCGGGGGCGGTGATGAAGCTGACCGTGAACGCCATCCTCCACGGCCTCAACCTGGCCCTGGCCGAGGGCCTGGTCCTGGCCGAGCAGGCCGGCGTCGCCCGCACCACCGCCTATGAGGTGTTCGCCTCCAGCGCCGTGGCCGCGCCGTTCGTCCAGTACAAGCGGGCGGCGTTCGAGCACCCGGGCGAGACCCCGGTCGCCTTCAGCCTCGACCTGGTCCACAAGGACCTCGACCTCATCCTCGCCCTGGCCTCCCGGGCCGGCGCCCCCATGGAGCAGGCGACCACCAACCGCCGGGTGGTGGAGGCCGCCGTCGCCGCCGGCCTCGGCGACCACGACCTGAGCGAGCTGGCCACCTACCTGCGCGAGGCCTCCCGGACCGGCTGACGTCGCCGAGGGACTCCAGCCGGTCCTTGCCGAGCTCCATGGTCGTCAGGGCGGGCGAGCGGCCGCTCGCCCGGCCGCCCCGCTGATCAGACCTGCATGACCACGGCCTTGGCCTCGGTGAAGAACTCGCGGCTGTGGTGGCCGCCCTCACGGCCGATGCCGGAGTCCTTGTAGCCGCCGAAGGGGGCCCGCAGGTCGCGGACGAAGAAGCAGTTGACCCAGATCGTGCCGGCCCGGATGGCGGCCGCGACCCGGTGGGCGCGGCGCAGGCTCTCGGTGAACACCATGGCGTTGAGGCCGTAGGGCGAGTCGTTGGCCAGCCCGACCGCCTCCTCGTCGGTGTCGAACGGCTGCACCACCACGACCGGACCGAAGATCTCCTCCCGGCAGACGGCCATGTCCTGGCGGACGTCGACCAGCACGGTGGGCCGCACCCACCAGCCGTCGCCCCGGCCGCCGCTGCGGACCTTGGCCCCCTCGGCGGCGGCCAGGTCGAGGTAGCCGGTCACCTTCCGCCAGTGCTCGAGCGACGAGAGCGGGCCGACCTCGGTCGCCTCGTCCAGCGGGTCGCCGAGCCGCATCGCCTCGGCCCCGGCCACGAAGCGGTCGAGGAACTCCTCGTACACCGGACGTTGCACGTACAGCCGGGAGCCGGAAAGGCAGACCTGCCCGGCGTTCAGGAAGATCGCCCGCATCGACCAGTCGACCGCGTTGTCGAGGTCGGCGTCGGCGAAGACCAGGTTGGCGCCCTTGCCGCCGAGCTCGAAGCTGACCCGCTTGAGCGTCGGTGCCCCGGCGGCCAGGATCGCCCGGCCGGTGGCCGACTCCCCGGTGAAGGTGATCAGGTCGACCCGGGGGTGCTCGGTGAGGGCCTGCCCGGCCTCGCCGGGGCCGAACCCCTGCACCACGTTCAGCGTTCCCGGTGGCAGGCCGGCCGCGTTGGCCAGCAGGGCGAGCCGGTGGCAGGAGGCCGGCGACTGCTCGGCCGGCTTGAGCACCACCGTGTTGCCGAAGGCCAGGGCGGGCGCGACCTTCCAGCTGGCCAGCATGAGCGGGAAGTTCCAGGGCGAGATGGCCGCGGCCACCCCCACCGGCTCGTGCCTGGTGTAGACGTGGTGGCCGGTCGGCGACGGCAGCGCCTCGTCGGCGGCCAGGGCGGCGTAGTCGGCGAAGAAGCGGAAGTTCAGGGCCGCCCGGTGGGCGTCGTTGTCGCGGGCCTGGCGGATCGGCTTGCCCATGTCGGTGGAGTCCATGCGCGCGAGGGCCTCGGCCTCGCCCTCGACCAGGTCGGCGAGCCGGTGCAGGGCCCGCCCCCGTTCGGCCGGGGACATCCGCGGCCAGGGGCCGTCGTCGAACGCCCGCCGGGCGGCGGCGACGGCCGCGCCGGCGTCGTCCGCCGACCCGCGCGCCACCCGGGCCCACGCCTGCTGGGTGGCCGGGTTGACCGACTCGAAGGTGCGGCCGTCGGCGGCCGGCCGCTCCTCCCCGTCGATCAGGTGGGGGATCTCCACCAGCGTGCTCATCACCTACCTCCGTTGCTGCCGGCCAGCCCGAGGGCCTGGCGGACCTTGACGTCGCTGTGCTGGGGCCGGGTGACGTCGAACCAGACGGCCTGCATGCCGGCCGCCCGCGCCCCGGCGACGTTGACCGGCTGGTCGTCGACGAACACGGCCTGGCCGGCGGCGATGCCGAGGCGGTCGAGGACCAGCCGGTAGGCTTCGGGTGCCGGCTTGCGGGCGCCGTGGCGCGCGGCGTCGACCACGCAGCCGACCTCGGCCAGGAACCCGATCTGGTCGATCCAAGCCTGGTCGTGGAAGTCGTGCAGGTCGTTGGTGAGCACGGCCGTCTGCAGCCCGGCGCCGTGGGCGTCGGCCAGCAGCGCCCGAGCCTGCGGCCGGACCAGCTCGGCCTCCGGGCCGGCGTACAGCCGCCGCATCAGGGCCGGCACCCCCGCCTCGCCCGAGACGGCCGCCACCTCGGCGGCCCGGCCGGCCCAGTAGTCGTGCTCGCTGACCTGTCCGGCCTGCAACGAGCGCCACACCGGGTCGGCGGCCTGGTCGAACGGGCCGTGCCAGTCGAAGGTCCCGGCCGGCACCCCGAGGGAGCCCTCCAGGGCCCCAAGCCGCTCGAACGGGGTCAGCAGCACCGGGCCGCCGAAGTCGAGGACCAGCGCCTTCACTCGGCCGCCTCCGGGCGGGTGGGCGCCGGGTGGCGGGCATGCTCGAGCAGGATCTCCCGCCACGAGCGGGCCGGTGGCGCCGGCGGCACCGTGACCAGCACCTGGCCGTCGGCCACCCGGACCGGGTAGCGGCGCACCCGCAGCCCGGGCTGGCCGAGCCGCCGGCCGCTGCGGACGTCATAGCGCCACCAGTGCAGCGGGCAGACCAGCACCTCGCCGTCGAGGTGCCCGCAGGCCAGCGACCCGCCGCGGTGCAGGCAGGCGTCGTCGAGGGCGAACAGCTCGCCGCCGGCGTTGCCGACCGCCACCCGGCGTCCCGAGGCCAGCACCAGCCGCACCGACCCGGCCGGGAACTCCCCCACCGGTCCCGCCGGCACCTCGAGCGGCAGGGGCTGGGCGGTCACGGGCGCCGGTCCACCTCCCCGCCCTGGCCGGTGTCGACCGGGCCCCTTGCGACCGAGTACGGCACCCCGCCGATACCCCACAGGTCGGGATCGACCTCCGAGACCAGCACCCGAACCCGGTCGACCGGCGTGTCGAGGGTCCGGGCGACGACCTGCGACACCTCCTCGACCAGCCGCATGAGCATTGCCTTGTCACGGCCGCGGACGAGGTCGATGCGGACCAACGGCATGGGGCCTCCCTGTGGGCGCTTCAGCGGACGGGCAGCTCGACGGTTCCGAGCCGGCCAAGGCGGGCGACGACGACGTCGCCCGGCCCGACCGGCAGGGCTTCGGTCAGGCCGCCGGAGAGCACCAGGTCGCCGGCGGCAAGGCCGCGGCCGCGGCGGGCCAGGGCGCGCACCAGCCAGGCGACGGCTGCGGCGGGATGGCCGAGCGCGGCCGCGCCGGCCGCGGTCGAGACCAGCCGGCCGTTGCGCTCCAGGGTGCAGCCGACCAGGCGCAGGTCGATGCCGTCGGCGGGATGGCGGACGCCGCCAAGGGCAAGGCACGCCGCCGAGGCGTTGTCGGCGACCACGTCGGGCAGGGTGAAGCTGTAGCCGGCGTAGCGGGAGTCGAGCACCTCGATCGCCGGCACGACGGCGGCGGTCGCGGCCAGCACCTGGGCGGCGCCGACCCGCGCCCCGGCCAGGTCGGCCCCGATGACGAAGGCGATCTCCGGCTCGACCCTGGGCTGGATGAGGTCGGTGGTGTCGAGGGGCTGGCCGACGTCCAGCAGCATCCTGTCGGTCAGCTCGCCGTACAGCGGCTCGCCAACGCCCATCTGGGCCTGCTTGGCCTGGCTGGTGAGGCCGAGCTTGAACCCGAGCGGATGCTCGCCCGCGGCCACCAGCAGCCGCACCCCGGCCTCCTGGACGGCGTAGGCGAGGTCGAGGTCGAGCCCGGGATGGTCGACCGTGAGGCCCTGGCCGGCGGTGCGGCTCAGCCGCAGCCCGGCCAGCCGCTGGGCCAGGGCCACGGGGTCGGCGGCGACCTGGCTCATGCCGGCCCCCCGGCCCGGTGCGGCGGGGCGGCCCTCCGGGGTTCCCGGGACCCCTCCGCCTGGCGGGCCAGGTCCAGGGCGACGTCGAGGATCATGTCCTCCTGGCCGCCGACCACCCGGCGCCGTCCCAGCTCCAGCAGGATCTCGCCGACGTCGACCCGGTAGCGGGCCGCCGCCCGCTGGGCGTGCAGCAGGAACGACCCGTACACCCCGGCGTAGCCGAGCAGCAGGCCGGCCCGGTCGATCACCCCCATCGCCGGCCGCAGGGGGCGGACCAGGTCCTCGGCCACGCCCATGGCGCGCAACGGGTCGACCCCGGTGGGCAGGCCGAGCTTGTCGCAGGTGGCCACCAGCACCTCGGTCGGGCAGTTGCCGGCGCCGGCGCCGAGGCCGGCGCAGCAGCCGTCGAGCTGGGCGGCGCCGACGTCCAGGGCGGCCAGCGAGTTGGCAACACCCAGGGCGAGGTTGTTGTGGGCGTGGTGGCCGACCTGGCAGCCGAGCCGCTCGGCCAGCAGGCCGACCCTGGCCCGGGCGTCGGCGGTGGTCATCGCCCCGGCCGAGTCGACCACGTAGACGCAGTCGGCGCCGTAGGACTCCATCAGCCGGGCCTGGGCGAGCAACTGCTCCGGCTCGGCCATGTGGGCCATCATGAGGAAGCCGACCGCCTCCATGCCGAGCCGCTTGGCCAGGCGGAGATGCTGCTCGGAGATGTCGGCCTCGGTGCAGTGGGTGGCGATCCGGGCCACCTGGACGCCGCGGTCGGCCATGTCGCGAAGGTCGTCGGCGACCCCGATCCCCGGCAGCAGCAGCACCGCGATCCGGGCCGTGGTGGCGGCGGCCACGGCCGCCGAGACCAGCTCGCGCTCGTCGGTCGCCGAGAAGCCGTAGTTGAACGACGAGCCGCCCAGCCCGTCGCCGTGGCTGACCTCGATGACCGGCACCCCGGCGGCGTCAAGGCCAGCGACGATGGTGCTGACCTGCTCGGCGGTGTACTGGTGGGACAGCGCGTGGGAGCCGTCACGCAGGGTCGAGTCGGTGAGCCGGAAGGCGGCGCTCACGCCGGCACCCCGTGGTCCACCCTCGCCTCGGCCATGGCCTCGCCGACCCGCACCGCGGCCGCGGTCATGATGTCGAGGTTGCCGGCGTAGGCGGGCAGGTGGTCCCCTGCGCCCTCGACCTCGAGCAGGACCACCACCCTGGCCGCGGCCGGCCCGCCAGGGGTCGCGAACGGCCCGTCCTCGAACAGCGGCGGGCTCTTCAGCCGGTAGCCGGGCACATACCGCGCGACCCGCTCGACCATGCCCTGCACGGCGGCGGCCACGGCGGCCTCGTCGTAGCCGTCGGGCAGGGCGCAGAACACGGTGTTGCGCATCAGGATGGGCGGCTCGGCCGGGTTGAGCACGATGATCGCCTTGCCGTGCCGGGCGCCGCCGACCTCCTCGAGGGAGCGGGCGGTGGTGCGGGTGAACTCGTCGATGTTCTGGCGGGTGCCCGGCCCGGCCGAGCGGGAGGCGACCGTCGAGACGATCTCCGCGTACGGCACCGGGCTGGCACCGGCAACGGCGGCCACGATCGGGACGGTGGCCTGGCCGCCGCAGGTGATCAGGTTCAGGTTGGGGGCGTCCAGGTGGTCGCCGAGGTTGACCGACGGCACCACCGGCGGTCCGAGCCTGGCCGGGGTCAGGTCGACGGCGGTGATCCCGGCCTCCCGCAGCCGCGGCGCGTTGGCGGCATGGACCCTGGCGCTGGTCGCCTCGAAGGCCAGGTCGATCTCGGCGGCGTGGGCCTGGACCCAGTCGATGCCGTCGGCGGTCGTCTCCACGCCCAGGTCCCGGGCGCGGGCCAGCCCCTCGCTGTCCGGGTCGATGCCGACCAGGGCCCGCAGCCGCAGGCTCGGCGAGCGCCGCAGCTTGTGCATCAGGTCGGTGCCGATGTTCCCGGACCCGATGACGACGCAGGACAGCGCCATGGTCAGCCACTCCCCCGGACCACGACCAGCCCGACCGGCCCGAGCACATCGAACTCGGCCCGGAACACGTCGCCTTCGGCCAGCGGCACCGAGGCGTGCAGGGCGCCGGTCATCACCACGTGCCCAGCCTGCAGGGTGACCCCGAGCGGGTGCAGGGTGTTGGCCAGCCAGGCCACCGCATGGAGCGGGTCGCCGAGGGCGGCCGCGCCGGCGCCGGTGGCGACCAGCTCGCCGTTGCGGGTCAGGACCACCCCGACCAGCCGCGGGTCGAGCTGGTCCAGCGGGACCAGGCGGCTGGAGAGGGCGATCTGGGCCGAGGATGCGAGGTCGGCGATGGTGTCGGCGAGCTTGATGCGCCAGTCGGCCACCCGCGAGTCGATGATCTCGACCGCGGCCACGGCACCGGCCGCGGCCAGCCGGACGTCAAGGGCGGTGCAGTTGGGCCCGGACAGCGGCGCCCCGAGCACGATCGCGATCTCGGCCTCGACCTTCGGCTGGATCAGCCGGTCGAGATCGACCTGGACGCCGTCGGGGTGGACCCCGGCGGCCAGCACCGGGCCGTAGTCGGGCTGGTCGATGCCGAGCTGCTCCTGCATCGGGCGGCTGGTCAGGCCGAGCTTGTAGCCGACGATGTCGCCCTCACCGTCGGCCTGGAGCAGCTCGACCAGGCGGTGCTGGACGGCGTAGGCCTCGGCCGCGGTCAGCTCCGGCCGGGCCTGGGTCAGGGGCGGGACCGGGACGCGGTCGCGCCGGGCCTGGTGCAGCGACCGGGCCAGCTCGTCGACCGGGAGGGCGGGCGCGACACCTCCGGAGCCCCAGTCCACCGGCAGGCCGTCCGGTTCGGGCGCGGTCATGACGCTCCCCGCCAGCGGGACCCGGCCCGAGGGGCCCTGGGAGCCCCGGAGGGGTGCCCCGGTGCATTGGCGGCGTTCACCGCGGGGGTGCCCCGGTGGATCGGCCTGCGGTCGGGTCGATGGCCGAGCTGCTCGGAGATGGCGTCGGCGGCCTGGGTCACCGACGCCCGGAAGAAGCGGCGCAGGGTGTCGCCGTTGACCCGCATGACCGGCCCGGCCACGCTCACCGCGGCGATCACCTCGCCGCGGGCGTTGCGGATGGGGGCGGCGACGCTGGCCGCGCCGAGCTCGCTCTCGCCGATGTTCTCCGCCCACCCCTGCGCCCGGACCCGCTCCAGCTCGGCCCGGAGCTGGGGCAGCGCGCAGATGGTGGCGTCGGTCTTGCGTTCCGGCCGCCAGCGCGCCAGCAGCACCTGCAGGCGCGGCTCGGGCAGGGAGGCCAGCAGCACCTTGCCGGTGCTGGTGCAATGGGCCCAGTTGCGATGGCCGACCCGGGCGAAGATCCCCAGCGTGTGCGGGCTCTCAAGACGTAGGACGTAGACCACCTCCCGGCCGTCGAGCACCGCCACCTGCACCGTCTCCTTGGTGGCGTTGCGCAGCTCCTCGATGACGGTGGTGGCGGCGTCGTGCAGGACCCGGTGCACCGAGACCCGGGCGCCAAGCTCCCACATCATCAGGCCGAGGCGGTAGCTGCCGGTGGCCGGGTCGTGCTCCAGGATCCGCTCGGCGGTCAGGGTGGCCAGCAGCCGGTGCACGGTCGACTTGCCCAGCCCCAGCCGCCTGGACAGCTCGGTGACGCCAAGGTCCCCCTCGGCCGCCCCGAGCTCCTTCAGCAGCCGGGCCGCGTTCTGGACCGAGGACAGCCGCGACCCGTCGCGCCCCGGCCCGGTCACCGGCCCGCCCCTCGGAGGGCGCGCAGCAGGGCGGCGCGCAGCGCGGCCGGGTCGGTGGCCGCGGCCACGCCCTGGTCGCCCGGGGCGATCGCGCGGGCCAGCAGCGCCTGGGCGCGGACCAGCCCGGCGGTGGTCGCACCGGCCAGCTCGTCGACCAGTGCCGTCTGGCCGGGGGCGTTGGCCCGGATCGCCTCCAGGTCACGGGCGGCGCCGGCGTGGGCGCTGGCCAGGCCGGTGCCGGCGTGGGTGGCGTGGTGCGGGGTCAGCTGGGAGCCGGGTTCGACCACCAGGTGGTACAGGTAGGTGCCGACCCCGAGCACGCGGCGGACCTCGCCCGGGTCCGGCCCGTCGGCCTCGGCGACCAGACCGAGCACCGGCAGCACCACCGGGTCGAAGAAGCGCAGCTCCCAGGCCAGCCCGTCGGCCTGCCCGGTCAGCTCGACCTCCTGGCCGACCGGGGCCGGGAACCGCTCTTCGGTCCCGATCACGTGCAGGTTTCGGGCGCCGGCGGCGGCAACGGTGAGCTGCCGAGCCGACAGCAGCGGCATCCGGGCCTGCTCGGCCGGGGGCAGCAGGCGGGCCTGGGCCAGGTAGGCCTGGTGGACGGCGGCCACGAAGTCGGCCATGGCCCGGCGCATCTGCTCCGGGCCGGCCGCCGGGGCGGCCGGTGGAGGGGGCGGAGGATCGGTCCGGCGCATCGTCCCGCGACCATAGCCCACGTTCCTCCATGCGGGAAGGGACGCTATCCCGCGGAGCGGGACGCACCGTAACTTCTCCCCAGCGGGGCAGCCGCCGCCGTGGGAAGGGAGCGCGCATGGGGATCCTCCGCCTGTCGCACGTGGACGTGCGCGTGCCCGACCTGGACCTCGCCACCGCCTACTACACCGAGGTCATGGGCCTGCTCGAGGTCGAGCGGAACGCCACCGAGGTGTTCCTCAAGTGCTGGGACGAGACCGACCACCACTCGGTGAAGCTCAGCTACGCGCCCCGGGTCGGGCTGGACCTGATCAGCTTCAAGGTCGAGCAGGACGAGGACCTGGCGGTGCTCGAGTCCCGGGTGGAGGCCTACGGCCTCCCGGTGCGGCGGGTCTCCCGCGGCGAGGCCGTCGGCCAGGGCGAGTCGATCCGCTTCGAGACCCCGTCGGGCCAGCTGATGGAGCTGGTCCGCGAGGTCGAGCGGGTCGGCGGGCTGCTGCCCAAGGTGAACCCGCCGCCGTTCCCGCCGCAGGGCCTGCGCGGCATCGCCCCGCCCCGGATCGACCATGTCCTGGTCACCGCCGAGGAGGTCGGCGAGGCGACCCGCTTCTACATGGAGGTGCTGGGGTTCCGGCTGACCGAGCAGCTGCTGGACGGCAACGGCCACCAGATCGGCGTCTGGATGGAACGTTCGCACTCCCCCCACGACCTGGCCGTGGTCACCGGGGCCAACGGCGGGCTGCACCATTTCGCGTTCTGGCTGGACGACTGGGACCACGTCCGCAAGGCGGCCGACATCCTGGCCTACAACGGCGTCCAGATCGACGTCGGCCCGACCCGCCACGGGATCACCCGCGGCAACACCATCTACTTCTTCGATCCGCTGGGGACCCGCAACGAGGTCTTCACCGGCGGCTACCGGCCCGACCCGGACTTCCCCACCATCACCTGGACCGAGGACAATATCGGCCGGGCGATCTTCTACTACGAGGGCGACCTCAACGAACGGTTCATGAAGGTCCACACCTGATGGGCATCCTGCGCCTGTCCCACGTCGAGGTCCGGGTCCCCGACCTGGAGCTGGCGACCGCCTACTACACCGAGGTGCTGGGGCTGCTGGAGACGGCCCGGGAGCCGGAGCGGGTGTTCCTCAAGTGCTGGGACGAGCACGAGCACCACTCGGTGATCCTGCGCTACGCCGCCACCTACGGGCTGGAGCACATGGGCTTCAAGGTCGAGCACGCCGACGACCTGGAGGCCTACGAGCGGGCGGTCGAGCAGGACGGCGGTCGGGTGACCCGCCACGCCCGCGGCGAGCTGGCCCCTGGGCACGGCCAGGCGATCCGCTTCCAGACCCCGACCGGGCACCGCTGCGAGCTGGTCTGGGGGATGGAGAAGGTCGGCAACCTGCTCCCCCGCACCAACCCGCCGCCCCGGCCGATGGGACTGGTCGGGATCTCGCCGCCGCGGCTGGACCACATCTTCGTCACCGCCGAGGACGTCGACGAGGGCACCAGGTTCTTCCGCGACGTCCTCGGGTTCCGGCTGACCGAGCAGATCCTGGCCGACGACGGGCACCGGCTGGCCAGCTGGCTGGAGGTGTCGCACACCCCGCACGACATCGCCCTGGTCACCGGGCCAAACGGCGGCCTGCACCACTTCGCGTTCTGGCTGGACGACTGGAACGACGTGCGCGACGCCGCCGACATCCTCGCCTACCACGGGGTCCCCATCGACGTCGGCCCGACCCGCCACGGCGCCACCCGCGGCTACGCCGTCTACTTCTTCGACGCCGCCGGCAACCGCAACGAGGTGTTCACCGGCGGCTACTGGGTCGACCCCGACCACGAACCGATCACCTGGACCGAGGCCGAGATGGGCCGAGCCATCTTCTACTACGAGGGCGCCGTCAACCAGCGGTTCCTGACCGTGCACAGCTGAGCTGACCGAGGGGCGGTGAGGCGAGGTGGCCGAGGACCCATCAGGGGAGCGCGACCGGCAGGCCCTGCCACGTACCGAGCGCCCCGACGCGCCCCTGTACCTGGCCAGCTATCTGCGACGGCGTGCCAGGACGACCCCCGAGGCGGACGAGGACGCCGACGCCACCACCCCGCTGTACCTGCGCCGGTTCCGGGAACGGCGGGCCGACCCGGACGCCCCGGAGGCGCCGCCGCCGGTCTGGAACGGCGAGCCGCTTGAGGTCACCCGGGCCTGGGCCGAGATCACCCGCAACAAGGAGATCGTCCCGCCGACGGCGGCCGCCAGCTACCGGGTCGCCGCCCAGATCCACATCATCCGGCACGGCGAGACCCAGGGGTACTCCACCGAGAGCGGCCTGACCCCGCTCGGCGGCTGGCAGGCGCACCGGCGCGGGTTCGACCTGTCCAAGGGCATCCGCGACGGCGAACAGGTCCGGATCGTCTGCGCCGACACCAACCGGGCCCGGCAGACGGCCGAGCACCTCCACCGCGGCCTGCTGGACGGCCTGGACATGTGGCGGCGCGACGCCAAGGTGTCCGAGCCTCGGCCGATGGCGGAGTTCCGCAACTTCCAGGTGGCCACCCCAGACGGCCTGCGCGACGTGACCAGCGCGTTCCGGATGTACCACGCGCTGATGGAGCGCTTCGAGCGGGTCGCCCTCGGGGACCGCCCGATGTGGCTGGTCGAGCTGGACCGCTTCTGGAACGTCCAGCAGGGCGGCGCCGACCCCATCCACCACTGGATGACCATCCCGATGCTGCACTTCGAGCCGCCGGCCAGCTGCGTGCGCCGGTTCTGGGCCGGCTTCCAGCGGCTGGTCGACGAGGCCCCGGGCGTGCGCATCCTGTGCGCCACCCACTCCGGCCCGATCCGCGCGTTCGCCGCCTGGGCGGTCGGCTACGACCCGGGCGAGCCCTACAACACCGAGGAAGTCGTGGTGAAGCTGAAGGAGGGCGCCGGCGAGGCCCTGGTCGCCTACCGCAACCGGGTGCAGGAGGTGCAGGTCCCGCCGGCGGCCGGCCTGCCCGATTGGTGGGAGGGCATCCCATGAGCTTCGTGCGCTGGCTCGACGCCTACGACCCGGCCGAGCGGGACCGGCTGGGCGGCAAGAACGCCGGCCTCGGCGAGCTGCTGGCCGCCGGGCTGCCGGTGCCGCCCGGGTTCGCGGTCACCGTCGATGCCTACCACACGGTCCGCGAGCACGCCGAGGTCCGGCGGGTGATCGGGGGGCTGCTCGGCGAGGTCGACCTGGCCGACCCGGCCGCGATGGAGGAGCTCAGCGCCGCCATCCGCGGCTGCATCGAGCAGGTCCCGCTGCACGACGGCGTTGCCAGGGAGGTCCGCGCCGCCTACGACGCCCTGTGCGAGCGCTGCGCCAGCCAGGCGGTGCCGGTGGCGGTTCGTTCCTCGGCCACCTCCGAGGACCTGCCCGACGCCAGCTTCGCCGGTGAGCACGACACCTTCCTGTGGGTACGCGGCCCCGACGACGTCCTGGCCTACCTGACCCGCTGCTGGTCCAGCCTGTTCACCGCCCGCGCGATCGCCTACCGGCGCGAGCGGGGCTACGCCCACGACGTGGTCGCGATGTCGGTCGGGGTGCAGAAGATGGTCCGCCCCACGGCGTCCGGGGTGGCGTTCACCCTCAACCCCAGCGACGGCGACCGCTCCCAGGTGGCGGTCGAGGCGGCCTGGGGGTTCGGCGAGGGCGTCGTCTCCGGCGAGGTCACCCCCGACAGCTTCCTGGTCGACAAGGTCCTGGGCGAGATCGTCAAGCGCACCATCTCCGACAAGTCGGTGGAGTATCGGCTGGGCCCTGACGACCGGGTGGAGCGGGTTGCGGTGGACGACGCTCGGCGCGCCGCCCCGTCCCTGACCGACGACCAGGTCAAGGCGGTGGCGCGGCTGGCCCGGCGGGCCGAGCAGCACTACGGCCGCCCCCAGGACGTGGAGTGGGCGCTCGACGCCGACCTGCCCGAGGAGTCGTCGGTCACCCTGCTCCAGGCCCGCCCGGAGACGGTCTGGAGCCGCCGGCCACCCAAGCCCGTGGCCAGGGCCCATGACCCGATGGCCAGCATCGTCGCCACCCTGCTGTCGCCGCTGCATGCACGTGGAAGCTCGGATGAGCCCGGGCCGTGACCCGGGCCTCGACGGAAAGGACAGGGCCATGGCGGACCGGTTCCCCAGCCCCTTCGAGATCGAGACCCCTGGAGGGGCGGAGGGGTGGCAGGAGCTGTACACCTACTCGCTGCCGTTCAGCACCGACCGGCGCGAGTACGAGGACTCGATGTTCTGGTTCCAGGACGGGGTCCACTGGCCGGAGGTCCTGAGCCCCTGGGACGCCACCTTCCTGGAGTTCGCGCTGGCCTCGCTGTCGCAGTACAACACCCGCCACTACCTGATCCCGCCGGCCCTTGGGGTCGACTTCCGGGTGCTCAACGGCTACGTGTTCCTGTCCCCGGTCGGGGTGGCCGACCCGGCCGAGATCGAGGCAAGGGTCCCCCACTTCCTGGAGCGGGCCGGCTTCTACTTCCAGAACTGGGACACCCTCTACGAGCAGTGGATGGCCAAGATCCGCGGGCTGATCGACGAGCTGGAGGCGCTCCGCTTCGAGCCCCTGCCCGACAAGGAGGACCTGGCCGTCGTCACCGAGGGCCGCGGCCTCGGCTCCGGCTTCGAGCTGCAGCGGCAGTACCACCGGCTGGTCGACCTGGCCCTGCAGCTGTGGCAGTACCATTTCGAGTTCCTCAACCTCGGCTACGCCGCCTACCTGGACTTCTTCGGCTTCTGCAAGCAGGCCTTCCCCAGCATCCCCGACCTGGCCATCGCCAAGATGGTCGCCGGGGTCGAGGTCGACCTGTTCCAGCCGGACGAGGAGCTCAAGAAGCTGGCCCGCCTGGCCGTCGACTCCCACGTCGACGGCGCCTTCGGGCAGACCTCGGCCGCGGAGGTGATGGAGGCCCTGCGGGGCAGCGACGGCGGCCGGGCATGGCTGGCCCAGTGGGAGGCGTCGGCCCAGCCGTGGTTCAACTTCTCCTCGGGCAGCGGCTTCTACCACACCGACGAGGTGTGGCTGGAGCACCTGGAGATCCCGTTCGGGTTCGTGCGCGACTACATCGCCAAGCTGCTGACCGGGGCCGACATCAGCCGGCCGATCGAGGCCATCCGGGCCGAGCGCGACCGGATCGTGGCCGAGTACGGCGAGCTGCTGGCCACCGACGAGGACCGGGCCGCCTTCGAGCAGAAGCTGGGCCTGGCCCGGGTGGTGTTCCCCTACGTCGAGAACCACAACTTCTACGTTGAGCACTGGAGCCATTCGGTGCTGTGGCGCAAGATGCGCCAGCTCGGCGGCGTGCTGGCCAAGGAGGGCTTCTTCGGCGGCGAGGACGACATCTTCCTGCTCAAGCGGGACGAGGTCCCGGAGGCGCTGTGGGACTACTACAGCGCCTGGGCGGTCGGGGTGGCGCCCCGCGGGCCGCGCTACTGGGGCCGGGAGCTGGAGCGCCGCCGCGGCATCCTGGCCGCGTTGCGGTCCTGGTCGCCGCCGCCGGCCCTCGGCCGCCCACCCGAGGTGGTCACCGAGCCGTTCACCATCATGCTCTGGGGGATCACCGGCGACAGCGTCAAGCAGTGGCTCGGCTCCTCCGACGGCTCGGGCGACGGCGGCCTCAAGGGCTTCGCCGCCTCCCCGGGCGTGGCCGAGGGCCCGGCCAGGGTGATCTTCTCGGCCGACCAGATCGGCGAGGTGCAGGAAGGCGAGATCCTGGTCGCCCCCCTCACCGCCCCGAGCTGGGCGCCGATCTTCGGCAAGATCGGGGCCACCGTCACCGACGTCGGCGGGATGATGGCCCATGCGGCCATCGTCTGCCGCGAATACGGGCTGCCCGCCGTGACCGGCACGGCCTTCGGGACCAAGACCATCAAGACCGGCCAGCGCATCCGCGTGGACGGCAACCAGGGCACCGTCACCATCCTGGAGTGAGACAAGGGGAGGCCGCATGCTGACCGCCGAACAGAACGCCGAGCTCACCCGGGTCGGGCCGGGGACGCCCATGGGCGAGCTCCTGCGCCGCTACTGGTACCCGGTCGCGTTCACCCGCCAGCTCGACCAGTTCCCGGTCAGGCGGGTTCGGCTGCTCGGCGAGGACTGGGCCTTGTACCGGACCTCTGACGGCGGCTACGGGGTGGTCGAGGAGCACTGCCCGCACCGGCGGGCGTCCCTGGCCTACGGGGTGGTGGAGGCCGACGGCATCCGCTGCGGCTACCACGGCTGGCTGTTCGGCCGCGACGGGACCTGCCTGGACCAGCCGGCCGAGATGGACAAGACCTCCTTCAAGGACCGGGTCAGGGCCAGGGCCGGGCGGGCCGAGGAGCTGGGCGGCATGGTGTGGGTGTACGTGGGCCCGGAGCCGGCGCCGCTGCCGCCCCGCTACGACGTGTACGTGATGGACGGGGTGCGTGACTTCGGCCATGCCCTGCTGCCCTGCAACTGGCTGCAGATCATGGAGAACGCGGTCGACCCGCACCATGTCGAATGGCTGCACGGCCGCTACTTCGAGTTCCTCGGCAACCGGCTCGGGTTCGAAGCCCCCAAGTCGTTCCAGCGCCGGCACATCAAGGTCGCCTTCGACGAGTTCGAGCACGGCATCATCAAGCGCCGGCTGCTGGAGGGGCACACCGAGGCCGACGACGACTGGGCGATCGGGCATCCGCTGGTGTTCCCCTACTGCATGCGGGTCGGCGGCGCCGGCATCGACCAGATGCAGATCCGGGTCCCGGTCGACGACACCACCACCTGGTTCGTGCTGTACACGGTGCACGCCCCGGAGGGGGCCAGGTTCGAGCCGCAGGAGGCGATCCCCGACTACGAGCTGCCCTGGCGCGACGAGCAGGGCAACCACATCGTGGACTACGTGGAGGGCCAGGACATCATGGCCTGGGTCACCCAGGGCCCGATCACCGACCGGACGGTCGAGCACCTGGGCAAGTCCGACGTCGGCATCGCCATGCTCCGCAAGCAGTTCAAGCAGCAGCTGGCCGCGGTGGCCGCCGGCCGCGACCCGATCGCCGTGGTCCGCGACCCCGCCGCCAACCACCGCATCGACCTGCCCTGCGAGAAGAACAAGTTCGGGGCCGGTGCCGACTTCGCCCTCCAGTGGATGAACCTCGGCTTCACCCGCTACTCGCCGCAGCTCAAGGACCTGCTGCGCCTGCACACCGACGCCGCCGAGGCCCGGGCCGCGGCGGCGGCCGATGCCTGAGCTGCCGGAGCCCGGGACGGCCGAGGGGATGCCGGAGGACCCGCATCCGCTGCCGCCGCCGACGGCCTGGTTCGCCCGCGACGCCGAGCGGCACCTGCTGGACGCCCCCCGGCACTGCCCCCGCTGCGGCGCGGCCGTGACCGGCCCGGCCGCCGGGCTGGTGGTCGAGTACTGGGTGGCCGACGACCGGGTCTTCTACTGCTGGTGCCGTTCCTGCGACTGGACCGGCACCGTGGTCCAGGTCGACCGCCACATCGGCCACGAGGCGGCCGACTAGCCCGCCGTGACCTGCACCACCATCT
>DATHIG010000221.1:0-2119 GCA_035490035.1 Actinomycetes bacterium | reverse complement strand
ACCCAGGAACCGCTGGCGGTCGCGGTGGTCGAGGCGATCCAGTCCGGCGAAGTTCCGGCGCTGCAGCGGCTGCTGCACGAGCATCCCGGACTGGCGGCCGCGAGGCTCGGCGATGACGACCCTGAGGGGATGTCCCGCACGCTGCTGCATGTCGCCACCGACTGGCCCGGCCACTTCCCCAACGGTGCCGCCACCGTCGCGGTTCTGGTCGCGGCCGGCGCGGACGTCAACGCCCGCTTCCGGGGACCGCACGCCGAGACCCCGCTGCACTGGGCGGCCAGCAGCAACGACGTCGAGGTGCTCGACGCGCTCATCGACGCCGGCGCCGACCTCGAGGCCCCCGGCGCCGTGATCGGTGGCGGCACCCCGCTGGCCGACGCCAGAGGCTTCGGGCAGTGGCAGGCCGCCCACCGGCTGGTCCAGCGTGGGGCCGAGACCACCATCGACGACGACGCCACTCTCGGGCTCCTGGATCGCCTGGAGCGGTACTTCGCTGGCGCTACGCCACCGGCGCCGGAGGAGGTCAACCGCGCCTTCTGGGGCGCCTGCCACGGCGGGCAGCAGCAATGCGCGGCGTATCTGCTGGACAGGGGCGCCGACCTGAACTGGGTCCCAGGGTGGGAGGAGCTGACGCCCCTGGACGCGGCCCAGCGCAGCGAGGCCACCGAGCTGGTCGGATGGTTGCGCGGTCGAGGCGCCAGGGCAGCCGCCGAACTCAACGCCCCGTAGCCGGCGAGCCGGACCCGTGCCGGTGGAGCACCCATGAGCGTCATCTTCCACATCGCCGCCCGGGAGGATTGGGAGCGGGCCGTCGGCGCCGGGGCCTACACCATGGCATCTCTGCACGGCGACGGCTTCCTCCACTGCTCCAGGGCGACCCAGCACGCCGCCGTCGCCAACAGCCTGTTCGCCGGGCGGGCCGACCTTGTGCTGCTGCTGATCGACACCGACAAGCTCTCGTCCGAGGTCCGCTTCGAGCAGCTCGAGGCCGGTGGTGAGGCGTTCCCGCACGTCTACGGCCCGGTGGACCTGGACGCGATCTTCGAGGCCACGCCATACCGGCCAGGGCCGGACGGACGGTTCCACCCGCACGAGGAGGCCAGCGGGTTCGCCGCCCACGGCGCCGCGACCCTGGACGGGATCAAGCGGCGGGTCGTCGAGGTGATGGCTGGCTTCGCGGGTCCGTGGTGGGTGGCGGGCGGGTGGGCGCTCGACCTGTTCCTGGGGCGCAGGACGCGGCCGCACGCCGATCTGGAGATCTCGGTCCTCGCCGCCGACCAGGAGGCGCTGTTCGAGCATCTCAGTGGGTGGGATCTGCGGCTTGCCGCGCCGGGGGCGTCGTTGCCGGCGTGGGACGGGAGCTGGATCCAGCCCCCGTTCCATCAGGTGTGGGCGCGCCGCGGCCCCGCCCGTCCATCCGGTCCCGAAGAGTTCGCCGCCGACCCGACGATGCTCGACTTCCTGCTGGAGCAGAGCACCACCGGTCGCTGGGTGTTCCGACGCCACCCCGCCGTCACCCGACCGCTGGCCGAGGTCGGGACGGCGACCGCCGATGGCGTCGCGGTCGTGCGTCCGGAGATCGCGCTGCTGTTCAAGGCCAAGGGGCCGAGGTTCAAGGATCAGCGGGACTTCGACCGCGTCCTTCCCTACCTGGACGGCACCGCACGAGCATGGCTGAGAACCGCCCTTGCCGAGGCACATCCCGGGCACGCCTGGCGTGGGCTGCTGTGAGCGGCGTCATGCATGTGCGCCGGCAGCTTCTCCGAGCAGTGGGCGCTGTTGCTTCGTGTCAGGCGATGATGTGGCAGACCCGCTCGGGCGGGCAGTGCTCCGGGTCAAGGGTGGTGGCCCGCTCGGCCAGCTGCCGGAGCTCGCCGCGGAGCTGCTGGAGTTCGCGAATGCGCGCATCCAGGTCGGCGGCGTGGCGCTGCAGCAGGTCGGTGACATGGGCGCAGGGTGCCTGCCCGTCGTCGCGGAAGGCGATGATCTGCAGGGACACTGGCGATGGTCGAGCGGGTCCGGGCCGAGCTCGCCATCGACGCCGAGCTCCGAACGGGCCTGGTCGTCGACCAGGCCGCCGCCGACCAGGCCCGGTTTCCGGGCTCCCCAACGGTGCGAG
>DATHIG010000220.1:0-5487 GCA_035490035.1 Actinomycetes bacterium | reverse complement strand
CGAGGCAGTGCAGCACGGCCGAGAAGATGCCGGTGACACGCTCGGTGTTCGGCAGCAGGAAGTAGACGGCCATCGCACCCAGGCCGCCCGCCAGAAAGCCTCGCCAGGAAGGGAACCTCACGTCCTACTGTGTCGGCAGGTCCGGCGCGTACCTGACCTACGGCCTCAGAAGGCCGGGCCCGCCGACCAGTTCCGCTACATGCGGCCGCGACGGCGGCTGAACAGGAACAGCACCAGCAGCACCACGACGATGATCAACAGCAGGGTACCGAGCCGCATCTCGCCTCCCTTCGGGGGTCGGGCGCCGGCCTACCCGTCCGGAACGCAGGCTAACCAACCAACCACCGCTGGATGGTTGAGCCCGCCCGCGACAACCGGTAGGCTGCCCGCCAAACACCTGTTCGAGCCGCCGAGCGGAGAGGGGTTGGTGGCCATGCGGGTGCTGGGGGTCGATCCCGGCCTCGGCCGCTGCGGCTGGGCCGTGCTCGAACGGCGCGGCGGGCGGGTCGCGGCCGCCGGCTACGGGACCATCCAGACCGGCGGCGAGCAGGTCGCGCCCCGCCTGGCCGAGCTGGCGGCCCGGCTGCGGGAGGTGCTGGCCGACCACCGGCCGCAGGCGCTGGCCATCGAGCGCCTGTTCTTCAACGCCAACGTGCGCACGGCCATGACCGTTGGCCAGGCCTCCGGGGTGGTGCTGCTGCTGGCCGCCGAGCACGGCCTCGAGGTCTCCGCGTACACCCCGCCGCAGGTCAAGCAGGCGGTCACCGGCACCGGCAGCGCTCCCAAGGAGCAGGTCGGCTACATGGTCAAGGCCCTGCTCGGCCTGGCCGCGGTCCCGACCCCTGCCGACACCGCCGACGCCCTGGCGGTGGCCCTCTGCCACCTCCACCACGCCGGCCTTGCCGGCCTCGGCCCCCGCCGGGCCGGCGGCCATGGGCCCGACCCCATCGGCGCCGCCCCGGCCGCCGACTGGCTGGCCCGCGCCGCCCCGACCTCACCCGGGCTCCGGAACCCCGGGGCGCGGCCATGATCGCCAGCCTGCGCGGGCGCCTGCTCGAGGTCCTGGCCGACGGTGCCGTGATCGAGGTCGGCGGGGTCGGCTACCGGGTGTTCCTGACCCCCAAGGCGGTGGCCAGCCTGCCACGGGACGGCGAGCTCCTGGTCCACACCGTCACCTACGTGCGCGAGGACATCCTTGCCCTGTACGGCTTCGCCACCATCGACGAGCGCCGCGCCTTCGAGCAGCTGCTGACCGCCACCGGGGTCGGGCCCAAGCTGGCCCTTGCCGTGCTCGCCGTCCACGCCCCCGACGCCCTTCGCCGGGCGGTGAGCGCCGGCGACGCCGACGCCCTCACCCTGGTGCCGGGCGTCGGGCGCAAGGGCGCGGCCAGGCTCATCCTGGAGCTCAAGGGCAGGCTCGGCGACGGCGAGCCCGAGCTGCCGGCCGAGGCGGCCGGCCGGCCGGCCTACGCCGAGGTCCGCGAGGCCCTCGGCGCCCTCGGCTACGGCCCGGCCGAGATCAAGACCGCCCTCGCCGCCCTGCCCCCCGACGCCGGCTCGTCCTCGACCGAGGAGCTCCTGCGCCTGGCCCTGCGCGGCCTCGGGTCCCAGCGATGACCGACGGCGCCGACATCCTCGACCCCTGGCCATCGGACGCCGAGCGGGCCAGCGAGGGGAGCCTGCGCCCGCGCAAGCTGGACGAGTTCGTCGGCCAGGCAAAGACCAGGGAGCAGCTCGGGGTGGTGCTCGAGTCGGCCCGCCGGCGTGGCCTGCCCCCCGACCACCTGCTGTTCTCCGGCCCGCCGGGCCTCGGCAAGACCAGCCTGGCCGCGATCGTCGCCGCCGAGCTGGGGGTCGGGTTCCGGGTCACCTCCGGGCCGGCCCTCGAGCGGGCCGGCGACCTGGCCGCCATCCTCACCGGCCTGGAGGCGGGCGACGTGCTGTTCGTCGACGAGGTCCACCGCCTGCCCCGGGCGGTCGAGGAGGTCCTCTACCCGGCCATGGAGGACTTCCAGATCGACGTGGTGCTCGGCAAGGGCCCGGGGGCGCGCAGCCTGCGCCTTGACCTGCCGCGGTTCACCCTGGTCGCCGCCACCACCCGGACCGGGCTGATCACCTCGCCGCTGCGCGACCGCTTCGGCTTCTCGGCCCGCCTGGACTACTACCACCCGGCCGACCTCAAGGCGATCGTCACCCGCTCGGCCGCCATCCTCGGGGTGGCCATCGACCCGGCGGGGGCCGAGGTGCTGGCCAGGAGGTCGCGGGGCACCCCGAGGATCGCCAACCGGCTGCTGCGCCGGGTCCGCGACTTCGCCGAGGTCAGGGCCGACGGCGCCATCGACACGGCGGTTGCCGAGGCGGCCCTCGAGCTGTTCGAGGTCGACCGGCTCGGACTCGACAAGCTCGACCTGGCCCTGCTGCGGGTGCTGTGCGAGCGCTTCGGAGGCGCGCCGGTCGGCCTGGCCACCCTGGCCGTCTCGGTCGGCGAGGAGCAGGACACGGTCGAGGACGTCGCCGAGCCGTACCTGCTCCAGCTCGGGTTCCTGCAGCGCACCCCCCGGGGCCGGGTCGCGACCGCTGCCGCCTTCGCCCATCTTGGCCTCGCCGTCCCGAGAGGGCCGGGCGGCCCCGCCGGGCCTGGCTCCCTGTTCGACGATCCCCGGTAGTAGGATTGCCGCCGCATCGGGCGCTCTGGAGGTCCTCAGCTCATGGGTCAAGGTAGCGGGCAGCTCGTCATCCTCGTGCTGATGGTTGCCGTCTTCTATTTCCTGCTCATCCGTCCCCAGCAGCGCCGGCTGAAGTCGCTGCAGTCCTTGCAGTCCTCGCTCCAGCTGGGCGACGAGATCATCACCTCGGCCGGCTTCTTCGCCACCATCCGCCGCTTCGACGGCGAGGTGGTCACCATCGAGCTGTCCCCTGGCGTCGAGGCGCGGGTCAACCGCCGTGCCATCTCGGGCAAGGTCAACCCCGAGCCGGCCGGCCAGCCGAACGGGGTCGTCGCCGACGAAGAGGAGCGGCCCGAACGATGAGCCTCCCGGAGCGCCGGCCACCCGCCGGCGAGCTCCGCCTGCTCGACCAGGTGGCCGGCCACAAGGTCATCCAGACCTACATCACCCTGGCCGACCAGTTCACCGGGCGGCTCGGCTACACCGAGCACGGCGTCCGCCACGCCAACCTGGTCGGCCACATCGCCTTCAACATCCTCGACCGGCTCGGCTACGACCGGCACCAGGCCGAGCTGGCCGCGGTCGCCGGCTACCTGCACGACGTCGGCAACGTGATCTCGCGCCACA
Organism: Actinomycetes bacterium; assembly: GCA_035490035.1. Classification (GTDB taxonomy): domain Bacteria; phylum Actinomycetota; class CALGFH01; order CALGFH01; family CALGFH01; genus CALGFH01. The sequence goes on along the minus strand of DATHIG010000220.1, from coordinate 2,194 downwards.
ACCACCCGCAGACCTCGGCGCTGCTCGCCCTGCCGATCCTCGGGGAGCTGGGCATGGCCACCGAGGACATCGGCCTGGTGATCGGGGCCATCGGCAACCACGAGGAGGAGCTCGGCCATCCGGTGTCGCCGGTGTCGGCGGCGGTCAACATCGCCGACAAGTCCGACGTCCACCGCTCCCGGGTGCGCAAGGACGCGCGGGTCGAGTTCGACATCCACGACCGGGTCAACTTCTCGGCGACGCATTCCTTCGTGCGGGTCGACGCCACCAGCCGCACCATCACCCTCGAGCTCCAGATCGACACCGCCGTCTCCGACATCCTGGAGTACTTCGAGATCTTCCTGACCCGCATGATGATGTGCCGCCGGGCCGCCGAAGGCCTGGACTGCAAGTTCCGCATGACCGTCAATGGCCACAGCCTGCTCTGAAGGCGGAGAAAACCGCTAGGCTCTTGAGTTCGAACCCACCTGCAGCAAGAAGGAGTGCCACGTCCGTGCCAGGAACCCGTCGCTACGTGATCCCGCTGCTGGTCGTGTTCGCGCTGGTCGGCGTGATCTGGGCGGTGATCGCCGTGCAAGGCCTCGAGCCCCGGCTCGGCCTCGACCTGCGCGGCGGTTCCAGCGTCACCTTCGTGCCGACCAACCCGCGGGGTGGCACCCCGACCAGCGAGCAGCTGAACACCACCATCGACATCATCCGCAACCGGATCAACTCCAAGGGCGTTGCCGAGTCCGAGGTCAACCTCGAGGGCGGCAACATCGTGGTGTCCATCCCCGACGTGCCCAACCCCGACGACGTGATCGCCGCGGTCGGCACCACCGCCCAGCTCCAGTTCCGCCCGGTCAAGGAGGTCGTCGGGCCCAACGACCCCAAGTACAAGCAGGACCCGTTCAAGGCCGTCGACTGCGGCAAGCCCGAGACCTACGCCGCCAAGGACAACCCCGACGCCGACAACGTGGTGCTGTGCGCCAGGGACCAGGCCGGGCAGCTGCGACCCGAGGCCAACGCCCCCAAGGTGCTGATGGGCAAGGTCGCCCTCGGCGGCACCGACATCGCCTCGGCCCGGCCCCAGCTGGCCACCACCGGCCAGGGCGGGGTGACCACCGGCCAGTGGGAGACCCAGCTGAGCTTCAGCGGGCGGGGCGGCGACCGGTTCCAGGACCTCACCGGCAAGGCGGCCTGCAACCCCGAAGGCGACCCCAAGCGCCAGATCGCCATCACCCTGGACGCGGTGGTGATCAACGACCCGCCGGTCGCCTCCGACGTCCAGTGCAACCAGGGCATCAGCGGCGGCTCGGCGGTGATCACCGGCCAGACCCAGGCCGAGGCCGAGAACCTGGCCCCGCTGATCTCCTCGGGCGCCCTGCCCCTCACGCTCGACCCGCAGAACCGCACCACCGTCAGCGCCACCCTTGGGGCCGACTCGCTGCGGGCCGGCCTGATCGGCGGGGCCATCGGGCTCGGCCTGGTGTTCCTGTACGTGCTGGCCTACTACCGCGGGCTGGGCCTGGTGATCTGGGTCGGCCTGGCCATCGCGGCCGCCCTCAACGTCGGCATCGTCATCCTGATGGGCCAGCTGATCGGCTTCACCCTGACCCTGGCCGGGATCGCCGGGCTGATCGTGGCCGTCGGCATCTCCGCCGATACCTATGTCGTGTTCTTCGAACGGCTCAAGGACGAGGTCCGCGACGGCAAGACGCTGCGCACCTCGGTCGACCGCGGCTGGCAGCGGTCGTTCCACACCCTGGTGTCGGCCAACGCGGTGTCGTTCGCCGCCGCTCTGGTGCTGTACCTGCTGGCCATCGGCCCGATCCGGGGCTTCGCGTTCACCCTCGGACTGGCCACCCTGATCGACTTCTTCGCCGCCTGGTTCTTCGCCCGGCCGGCGGTCTCCCTGCTCACCCGACTCCGCCTGTTCCAGGAGGGGCGCTTCGTCGGCGTCCGCGCCGCCGTCTGACCCTCGCAAGGAGGAACCCGTCCGTGTCCCTCGCCAGCCGCATGTACCACGGCGAGACCAGCTACGACTTCGTCGGTCGCCGGCGCCTGTGGTTCTCGATCTCGGCCGTGCTCCTGCTGATCTCGCTGGTCAGCCTGTTCGCTCCGGGTCTCAACTTCGGCATCGACTTCAAGGGCGGAGCCTCCTTCCGGGTCCAGCCGGAGCGCCCGGTCACCGAGGCCCAGGTCCGCGAGGCGG
>DATHIG010000219.1:0-2182 GCA_035490035.1 Actinomycetes bacterium | reverse complement strand
CATCGTTGACCGCGCAGCTCCGGCATGGTCGATGCTGCCTGCCGCGCTGTCTGGCGTGTCCGCCGCCGGCCGACGGCGAGCGACCAATCAATGTGGCGGGTGTATTCCTCGAACGTCGATCAGACCTTGGTGGCCGGTCTTGGGGTGTGGGCTACGCCCGCCTAAGTTCGAGCACAGGAATGGTGCGGATTCCAGCAGTTTGGCGTGCGTACTCGGCAAAGCCTGGGTAGCGCCGAGCTTGCTCGGCGTAGATGCGGTCGCGTTCGGCGCCCGTTAAATTGCGGACGGTCACCTTGTATGTCTCGGTTCCGCGTTCGACACTGCCGTCACCGGCGGCGGTCAGGTTGTAGTACCAGTCCGGGTTGGTGGGTGCTCCGCCCTTGGTTGCGAAGACGTAGATGATGTCCGGCTCGGTGTCGTGTGGGAGGTACATCGTCGGATTGACGTACTCCCGCCCGGTTTTGCGGCCGCGGTGATGCACCAGGACCATCGGAGCGCCCTCGAAGTACCCGCCGACCCTGCCCTGGTTCGCTCGGAACTCCGCGACGGTCTTCGCGTTCCAGTCGAGCCTCTCGCTCATGTCGAACTCCTGTCGTTCACGATCTCGGGTAGACGGTGTTCGCTAGGCGGTGACGCGGTCTGCGCCGGCGAGATGGGCCGACAGGAGCTGTCCGGCTCTGTCCAGCGCCGCGGCCGCTTCGTCGAGGATCGGGTAATAGGCCTGGAAGACGTGGGGCACCCGGGGGGTGATGTCGAGGGTGACCTCGACGTCGGCGATGGCAGCTTGCCGGGCGAGGCGGACGGCGTCGTCGAGGAGCACCTCATGCGTTCCGGCCTGGATGATCAAGGGCGGCAGGCCGGACAGATCGGCGAAGATCGGGCTGATGAGGCCAAGAGCGGCATCCTGCCCCGACGCATAGTCGGTGACTCGGGCTTGGAGGAGTTCCCGGCTGAGCAGCGGGTCGACCTCGCGCCTGGTTTCGATGGTCGTCCCGGCCAGGGTCAGATCGGCATACGGTGACATGACGAAGGCTGCGGCTGGCAGGGGCAGCCCGTGATCTCGGGCGTTGACCAGGGTGGCGACGGCGAGCCCGCCGCCGGCGGACTCTCCCGCGAAGGCGATGTCCGAAGGGGCGATGCCGTTGTCCAGGAGGGCTTCATAGGCCGCAAGAGCGTCGTCAACCGCTGCCGGATACGGGTGCTCGGGGGCGAGCCGGTAGTCGACGGAGATGACCTTGGCGCGGGTCCGCCGGCCGACCTGCGAGGCCAGGTCAGCGGCGAGGAAGGCGTCCCCCATCACGTACACGCCGCCGTGGAAGTACAGAACAATATGGCGAGGTTCGATTCCGTCGACGGTGATCTCGGCAGTTGGGACGCCGCCCAGTGCGGCTGGGGTCACGGTCACGTCGGCGGGCAGCGGCTGCGCCGACAGCAACTGGTGGAGCTGTCGCCGCTGCTCGTTGACGTCGCTGCCGGCGGGGAAGGCTGACTGCCGCAGGATTGCGTCGAGGCTCTCTCGCTGTTCGGTGCTCACCGAGGATCTCCCTTCCGTTGGAATTCGCCCGGCAGCACCCCAGGCGGGCTCGCCCATGTCAATCCGCTGCTGGAAATTTCCTGCCGGGAGGCGGGCCACTGCCAGGCTTGCCGCCAGGCAGGTGAGGAGGCGTCACCTGATCCTGGTGATTCGTGCGACCGGAGCACCGCAGACCCGATCTTCCGCCGATAGCCGTGCATGTGCTGGTTCCGGCCAGCGGGGTCATGCCGGACGGGCGGGGCCTGCCGTGGCTTGTGCGGTTGGCACCTTGCCATGTGCCTGGGAGGGCGTGCTTGGGAGCCTCACCTTCTCGTAGCAGGTTCGGGTGCGCCCGACGTAGTGGCCATCACGGTGAGCGGCTGTCACCTGATCCTGGTGATTTGCGGTCTGCGGTGAGCTGGCGGACCTCGATCAGGTCGAGGCTGAGCGCGTCGATCTCAGCCAGCACGCCGTACAGTGCCGACCGATCCAGGAGGCCGGTGAGCACGGTGTCGGCGCCGTGCCGCTGCGACACCAGCGCCGGGAACGCAGACAGCACCGTGGCGCCGAGGTGGCCGTGGATCCGGATCGTGTACAGGACGGGTGCTGGGTCCATGACGCCATGGTCGAGCGCGGGCAGGTGACTCGTCATCACCAGGATCAGGTGAC
>DATHIG010000218.1:0-2533 GCA_035490035.1 Actinomycetes bacterium | reverse complement strand
GCCCGGTCGGGCTCCAGCCGGTTGCTCGACACCCGGTAGTCGGCCAGCAGCAGCACGGTGGCCAGGCTCAGGGCCACCGTCGCGGCCACGGCAGCCCGGTGCCGGCCGGCCAGCAGCTCCCCGGCGACGTCAAGGGCGCTCACCGCCAGGACGACCAGGACCAGGGCCGTCACCACCATCAGCCGCTCGGGGACCCGCTGCAGGGAGAGGAACGGCAGGTGGTCGAACAGGAACCGGTACAGCCGGACCCCGCCGATGTTGGCCAGCGCCCCGTGGACGAGCACGACCAGCGGCACCGCCAGGACCGCATAGGCAAGGGCGGCCCGGCGCCTGGCCACCACCGCGACCAGGCCGGCCCCGGCCAGCACGAGCAGCGGCCAGCCGACGTAGATCAGCCCCTCGCCCTGGGTGCCGAAGGACTTGCGGACCAGCGCCCAGATGGAGCTGGGGGAGTAGAGCACCACCTGCTGCCAGCTGCCGTTCTCGCCGGCCACCGAACCCTTGAAGACGGCCTCGAAGACCAGCAGCACATAGGCGCAGGCGACGCCCAGCATGGCGGCGACAGCGGCCAGCGGCCCCCACGGCACGCGGGCCCGGCCGACCAGGCCGGCCAGCAGCGTCCAGATGACCAGGAACCCGAGCAGCCCGGCCAGGTAGAGGATCAGGTGGAACTCGCCGCTGACGGCGACGGTGAGGGTGACTGCGGCCAGGCCGGCCGCCGGCCAGCCCCAGCGCCGCCCCGCCCGGTATCGCTCCAGCATGGCCTCGAACCCCAGCAGGGCCGCGGGGAAGGCCCACCACATGACCGCGTTGAAATGGCTGGTGAGCTGGAACATCCGGTGGGGGGTGCAGGCGTAGGCGAGGGCGCCGGCCGCGGCCAGCAGGGGCCAGCGGGTGTGGCGGCGAAGCCAGCCGAACGCGGCCAGACCGGTCGCCACCGACGAAAGGGCGAGGATCAGGTTATAGGCCGGCACGAGCCCCGCCAATGGCCAGGCCAGGGCCAGCACGGCCGTCCAGGGCACGTCCAGGGAGGTGGTGTGCAGCGGCTCCGGCCCGGCCACCCCCTCGCGCAGGTCGAGGTAGGGGCTGCGCAGCCCCAGGACGTTGTCGACGATCACCGACTGGATGAAGACGTTCTGCAGGTGGTCGCCGCCGCGCATGGCACCTGGGCGGGTGACGAAGTTCGGTTCGGCGGCCACGCCCCGGTTGCCGGTCATCGTCCAGAAGTGGTCTGGGTGCAGGGCCAGCGGCCAGGTCAGGACCACGAAGGCGGCCAGGCTGGCGACCGCGACGGCCACCCAGGCGATGGCCCGGCCGCGGGGGCGTTCCGGGTCTGGCGCCGCGGGCGCCGGGCGGGATGCCGAGGAGCCGGAGGGAGGAGCCTTCGTGGCGCTCAAGGGTCGCGGTCGAGGTCGCGGGCCAGCCGCCGTTCGAGGCGCTCGACCCGCTCGGAGACGTTGACGACCAGCTCGCCCAGGAAGCCGACCAGCACCACCAGCAGGCCGGCAAGGATGGCGATGCCGGCGGCCAGCATCAGCGGCCGCCGCTGGGTCTGGGTGGCCAGGAAGAGCCAGCCGAGGTAGGCCCAGACGAGCAGGCCGACCCCGATGAGGGCCGAGCCGAGGCCACCGAAGAAGATGATGGGCTTGCGTTGAAAGGTGAGCAGGAACTTGAGGGTCACCACGTCGATGGCCGAGACCGGCAGGCGCCCGAGGCCGAACTTGGACCGGCCGGCCTCGCGGGCCCGGTAGGGGACCTTGACCTCGCCGATCCGGTACCCCTCGTGGTGGGCCATGACCAGGATGTAGCGGTGCCACTGGGAGCGGAGGGCCAGGCCGTCGGTGACCTCCCGGCGGAACGCCTTGATCCAGTTCAGGTCGTGGACCTCGAGGCCGAACAGCAGCCGGCAGGCCACGTTGGCGACCCGGCTGGCCACCCGCTTGCCGTCGCGGCGGCCCTGCCGCCAGCCGGCGACCACGTCATAGCCCTGGTCGAGCTTGCCGAGCAGCAGCGGCACGTCGACCTCAGGGTCGGACTCGAGGTCGGCGGGGAGGAACACGATGATCTCGCCGCGCGCCTCCCGGAAGCCGCGGTTGAGGGCCTCGGTGAGGCCGAGGCGGCGCCGCTGGCGGACCAGGCGGACCCGGGGCTCGCGGGCGGCCGCGGACTGCACGGCGGCGGCGGTGTCGTCGCTGGAGCCGTCATCGACGTAGACCAGCTCCCAAGGCCTGCCCAGGTCGGCGAAGGCCTTGGCCGTCTTCTCGACCAGCGCGGGAACGGTGCCGGCCTCGTTGTTGGCGGGCACGACCACCGAGACCAGCGGCTCGCTGGACTCGCTCACCCTCGCCTGCCCCATGTGCGCATGGTCGCATCATGCCAAGCCCGGCGTCACGCAGACCACCCAGCAGGCCGACATTCTTCTCATACCATCCTACAACGCTGGGCTACAGGAATCAGACGGGGCGGCCGATGCAATCAGGGATCGACGCTCTCAGTGGCTATCGTGTGCTGAGAGTGGTTGCACCTTTAACTG
>DATHIG010000217.1:0-2027 GCA_035490035.1 Actinomycetes bacterium | reverse complement strand
CCTCACGCGGCGACATAGCAGCCGAGCCCAAGCCATGCTCGCCGCAGGCACGGCGAGGCATCCGAACCGCTCGACGGTATGCCGCCACCTGTCCTTCACGACGCGACAAGGCCGACCAGCGAGGACCGGCGGATCGCGGCGGATTGACGCACTCGAAGCGCGCGGCTCAAAAGAGCGGTTCGCCAGATCCGCGTGCTGACCGCACCGTGGCAGTCTCGATACGTGCCCGAAGAGCACTCGTCAACTGGCCACCAGGCCCTTCATTGGTAGAACGGCTGGTCCTTGGTTGGGTCGGCAGGGACCAGGTCGAGGCGCGGGTCGGTGGTGAGTTGGGTGATCAGCGCCGCGGTCCCGCCGATCCCGGCCCAGTGTGGATCGACGTCCATGGCGACACACCAGGCGTGATCGCCGGGCCAGACGAACGCCGGCCCGGCCTCGTCGAGCCGATAGTTGCCCGGCCACTCCTGAGCGGTGTCCCATGTTCCGACGTCGGCCAACGGCCCACGAAACAACCAGTACGCACGATTGGGCACCACCACCTTCGGCAGATGCGGCATCGAGGGCGATCCAGCAGCTTGGGGCGCCACCCCCGGCTGCGCGTCTGGCCACTTGAGCGAGGCGCCGGCGTTCTGGTCGTTGACGTACAGGGCATCGTCGTCGCCGTTGACGTTCGCGTCGGCGAAGCCTTCCCAGACGCAGAAGTAGCAGTCATCGGGGGTCGCCGTGTTGGTGGCCAGCACCTCCAAGAGCTTGGGCATCTGGTCGGTGCGCCAGTCCTCCAACTCGACCTCGTTCTCACTTTGGCCGGGACGCGTCGGATCGGGCAGGAACCGAAGCCTCGCATGGGCATCGAAGCCGGCAGGGCCGAAGCCCACAAGCTGATGCCACGGCAGTTCGCTGTGGACGATCCAGTCGGCGGCCGAGAGTTCCCTGCAGAAGATGAGCGTCACGATTCGGTTCTACCTCCAAGCCACGTACGGGCGCACCTGCCAGGACACAGGGTCCGCTGGCGGCGGAAAGATGCAGCCTTCAGGTGCCTGTCTCGGATGGGGAGTGCTCGCTCACGCGCGGATCGGCGAGGCCGGCCGCCGGAGTTACCGCGGACTCTTCACAGGCTTGCGGGTCGTCACGCGAGGACGCCGGCCTAGCGCTCGACGCCGCGGAGGCTCCCGCTCACTTCTCCGTCCGGGTCGTAGACCGAGCAAACGACCTCGCGGAAGACGCTGTTCCAAGTCTGCTCGTCGGACGGGTACAGAGAGTTGAAATAGAGCACCGATTCCTGATACGGCAGCCCGACGAAGCTCTCGAACTCCGCATTGCACGCCTTGTCGGCCTGGACGGCCACCGCCTCATCACCGGGGAAGTCCCCCTCGGGAAGGGGCACAACGGCGTATATCTCCTCGCTGTGCGGCTGCGAGCACGGCACGGTCTCGACGGTGAAGAATTCCCCAAGCGTGGCGATCAAATCGGCGAGACAGTCCCCCACCTCGAGGTCAAAAAAGGCGACCGCTCCGGCTCTTGGCGCCGCCGTCTCCTGCGCCTGCGTCGGCGCGGGGGTCTCGGCCGCTGGCGGAACGGTGCTTTCGGTCTCCACCATGTCCACCGTGAATGTGCGCACGATCTGTTCGCAGCCGCGTTCGATCTCTTCGGCCCACTCCAGTGTGTGTTGGCAGTTGAGGGTGTACTGAGTAGTGCCGTCGAGGACGGACACGAACGTGATCTCAATGGGGGTCCCTTCGAAGGTTCCGGTCCCACGGAACCGAAGGCCGGGCTTGCCGGCCACCGTGATCTCCTCCGTACCGGACTGAACGGTCCCGCCGAGCTGCTGCTCGAACAGCTCTCGGACTGCCCCTTCGAGAAATGCCGTGAACGCATCCAGGTCCTCCGCCGTGACGGGCATGTTAATCCGGGAGGCCGCGACAGTGACGAGGCTCTCCCTGCTGTCGAGGACTAACGCGACCTCCCAGAGCTCATCGGCATTGCCGGTCTCCGCGAGAGTCTCGGTGGTGCCCTCCTCCCATCCCGCC
>DATHIG010000216.1:0-4755 GCA_035490035.1 Actinomycetes bacterium | reverse complement strand
GGACTCCGGGGCCACCCGCCGCGCCGGCGGGGTCGGGCTGGGGCTGTACATCGCCCGCCAGCTGGCCAACGCCCAGGGTGGGGAGCTGCTGGTCACCGACCCCACCGGAGCGGGCCGGGGCGCCCGCTTCGAGCTCCGCCTCCCCCTGGCCCAGCTGTCGTTCCGGCGTCCTGGTTGAGAGCTCCCCCAGAGCAGCCGGGGGATCACCCTGAGCCGGGCGGGGGCTAGCTGGGGGATCTTCCGGGGGGATCCCGGATGGTGGCCGGGCCGGCCACGGTGAAGGCTGGCTCCCGAGACGACCCCGAGCTCGAGGAGCCAGGACGTGAGCGTGAACGGACAGCAGGAGCCGCTGCTGGTGGCCGAGCGGGTGCGCAAGGTCTACCGGACCGGCGGCGTCGAGGTCGAGGCCCTGGCAGGGCTCGACCTCAACGTGCGGCGGGGCGAGCTGGTGGCCGTGATGGGCCCGAGCGGCTCGGGCAAGACCACCCTGCTGAACTGCCTGTCCGGGCTGGACGACATCGACGGCGGCCGGGTGCTGGTCGAGGGCGAGGACCTGTTCGCCATGTCCGACGCCCGCCGCACCAGCCACCGGGCCAGGACCATGGGCTTCGTGTTCCAGGCCTTCAACCTGATCCCGGTGTTCAGCGCGGCCGAGAACGTCGAGCTGCCGCTGCTGCTGAACGGGGTGCCGGCCAGGCGGGCCAGGGCCACCGCGGTCCGGATGCTCGACCGGGTCGGGCTCGGCCACCGCACCGGCCACCGCCCCAACCAGCTCTCCGGCGGAGAGCAGCAGCGGGTCACGATCGCCCGGGCGCTCGCCGCCCGCCCGGCGATCGTGTGGGCCGACGAGCCGACCGGCAACCTCGACACCCAGATGGCCGACCAGGTCGTCGCCCTGCTGCACGAGCTGAACCGCGAGGAGGGCCAGACCATCGTGCTGGTCACCCACGACCCGGGCATCGGCGGGTCGGCCGGCCGGGTCGTGCGGATGCGCGACGGTCACCTCGTCGCCGACGAGCGACGCCCGCTGGCGCCGGTCTGGAGCTGACCCGTGTACTCCAACCTCACCCCCTTCCTGGTCGGCCTGCTGGTCGCCGCCGTGCTCGTCACCGCCGGTCTCGCCCTGCGCGGGCCGCTGGCCCGCCGGCTCGCCCTCCGCCAGATCAACCGCCGCCGGGGCGAGGCCGCCCTGGTGGTCGCCGGCTCGGTGCTGGGCACGGCGATCATCGTCGGCAGCCTGATCGTCGGCGACACCCTGGACTTCTCGGTCAAGCAGAACGCCTACCGGTACCTCGGGGTGGTCGACGAGGTGGTCACCTCCCCGGACCAGGGGCGGGGTGACCAGGTGACCCGGCGCCTGGCCGTCCTGCGCGGTGACCCCGACGTCGACGGGCTGCTCACCGTCCGCCGTCACGAGGCGGCGGTGGCCAGGGGCGAGGGCTCCGGCCGGACCGGCGAGCCGCGGGCCACCGTGCTGGAGCTGGACTTCGCCGAGGCGGCCCGGTTCGAGGGTGCCGGCTCCGCCCTGGCTGGCCCGGCGCCCGGGCCCGGCCAGGCGGTGCTCAACGACGAGCTGGCCGGCGCCATCGACGCCCACGCCGGCGACCGCCTCACCTTCTACCTGTACGGCCGGCCGGTCGAGCTGGCGGTGGCCCGGGTCGTGCCCACCAGGGGGCTGGCCGGCTTCGGCGGCCGCGGCGCCTTCGTGACGCCGGGAACCGTGCAGTGGACGGCCGGGGCCGCCGGCGGCCGGGCCGGGCCGGAGACGCTCACCCTCGTCTCCAACACCGGCGACGTGGAAGGCGGCGCCGCGTCGACCGACAGGGTCACCGACAAGCTGCATGCCGCCCTTGGGCCGCTGGCGGGCGAGGGCACCACGGTCGAGACGCCGAAGCAGGAGGTTCTCCAGGAGGCCGACGACGCCGGCGGCAGCGTCGGCTCGCTGTTCCTGTTCATCGGCAGCTTCGCCATCATCGCCGGCGTGCTGCTGCTGGTGAACGTGTTCGTGATGCTGGCCGAGGAGCGCAAGCCGGAGCTGGGCGTGCTGCGGGCGGTCGGCATGCGGCGCGGCCGGCTGGTCCGCGGCTTCGTGATCGAGGGGGCCGTCTACGCGCTGGTCGCCTCCGCGCTCGGCCTGCTCGCCGGGCTGGGCGTCGGCCGGGCCGTCGTCGAGGTCACGGCCCGGATCTTCGCCGGCTTCGCGCCCGAGGACGGCGGGCTCGACCTGGTCTTCACCGTCACCTCGACCAGCCTGGCCAACGGGTTCGCGGCCGGCTTCCTGATCGGGTTCCTGACCGTCGCCCTGACCAGCATCCGCATCAGCCGGGTCAACATCATCGCCGCCATCCGCGACCTGCCGGCCGAGGCCGGCCGCCGTCTCAAGTGGCGCTGGGTGCTGCTGTCGACGCTGGCCGCGGCCGGCGCCGGAGCCGCGGCGGCGGTCGCCATCGCCGGCAGCCAGGGCGTCGGCACCTACCTGTACCCGGCCCTTGCGGTGCTCGCCCTCTGCCCGCTGCTGGTCCGCCTGCTGCCACGGCGGGCCGTGTACACCGGCGCGTCGCTGGCCGTGCTCGGCTGGGGACTGGCCGCCAACACCGTCCGGCCCAAGGTGTTCGACGACGGCTCGACCGCCACCTTCATCGTCCTCGGGGTGGTGCTGACCTTCTCGGCCGTGCTGCTGGTCTCCCAGAACCAGGAGGTGCTGCTGCGGCTGCTGCGGCCGCTGCTGGCCCGCCCGTCGGCCTCGGGCCTTGCCGCCAGGCTGGCCATCGCCTACCCGGTGGCCAGGCGCTTCCGCACCGGCGCGACCCTGATCATGTACGGGCTGGTGGTGTTCACCCTCGTCCTGATCTCGGTGCTCGGCAGCGTGATCGGGTCGAGCATGGACCGGGCGGTGGCCGAGGCGTCCGGCGGGTACGCGCTGCGGGTCGACTACAACCCGTCGGCTCCGGTCGCCGACCCGGCCGGCCGGCTGGCCGGCGGCCGGTTCGCCGGCCGGGTGCTCGGAGTCGTGCCGCTGGAGGCCGGCGAGGCCAACGTGCTCGACGTGCCCGGGCCGAAGAAGCCGATCCCGACCACGGTCGTCGGGGCCACCCCGGCCCTGGCCGAGCAGGGCGTGTTCCCGCTCGACGCCCGGCTGGACCGGCTGGGCGCCGACGACCGGGCAGTGTGGCGGGCCGTGCTGGCCGACCCGGGTTACGTGGTCCTCGACCAGTACCTCGGGCAGACCGGGGCCGGGATGGGGGCGATCACCTACCGGCCGGGCGACACCCTGACCCTGGTCGACCCGGGCACCGGCAGGCAGGAGCGCAAGACGATCGCCGGGATCCTGGCCGACGACACCGCCTTCGACGGGATCGGCGAGCACAGCTTCGCCAGCCCGGTGATCATGGCCGCCGACGGGCTGCGGGAGCAGTTCGGGGCCAGGGTGCGGCCGTCGGCGGCCCTGCTCCGGATCGCCCCCGGCGTCTCCGACCGGGCGCTGGCCGCCGACCTGCAGGGCCAGTTCCTGCCCCAGGGCCTGGTCGCCACCCGCCTGCAGCACCAGGTCGAGCAGGACTTCGCCGCCAACCGGTCCTTCTTCCAGCTGCTCCAGGGCTTCCTGGCCCTTGGGCTGATCATCGGGGTCGCCGGCCTCGGCGTGGTCATGGTCCGGGCCGTCCGCGAGCGCCGGCGCACCGTCGGGGTGCTGCGGGCGCTGGGCTTCCCGGCCCGGGTGGTCCGGCGGGCGTTCCTGATCGAGAGCTCGTTCGTCGCCTGCGAGGGCATCCTGCTCGGCACCGCCCTGTCGATCGTCACCAGCTACCTGCTGTTCCGCAACGACGACGACCTCCAGGGCTCGGGCGCCCCGTTCCCCGTCCCCTGGCTGTCCATCTCCCTGCTGGTCCTGGCCACCGCGGCCGCCTCCCTGGCCGCCACCGCCTGGCCCGCCCGCCAGGCGGCCAGGATTCGCCCTGCGGTCGCTCTCCGCATCGCCGACTAGACACGGACTAGACCCAATGCCAGGGACTTAGAGCTGTTCACAGTGGCTCTGAGCAGGGAAAACGCTTCGCCTGGCCGCCGTAGGTCCCTGGCATTGCTTCTAGCCTTGGGCTAGCGGGGGGCTAGGTCTGGGTCTGCAGCTCGGCCATCCGTCGCATCAGCTCCTCCGGCGCCACGTCCTCCACGTGCGTCGCGATGGTCCATCCATGCCCGAACGGGTCCACGATGTGACCGTCGCGGTCGCCGTAGAACTGGTCCTGGGGGGGACGCTGTAGCGTTGCGCCGAGCTCCACCGCGCGCGCGACGACCGCGTCCACGTCCTCGACGTAGATGAACAGCGAGGACGGGGAGCCGGCGACGCCACCGGGCGGCGGTGCCGTGGTCCCCCGCTCCGGGGCTTCATCCTCGATGATGACGACCGAGTCCCCGATCTGGATCTCGGCGTGGGCGACGGTGCCGCCGGGGCCGGGGAAGCGCATGCGCTCGGTCGCCCCGAACACCGCAGCGTAGAACTCAAGGGCCTTGACGCCGCCTTGCACGATCAGGCAGGGCGTGACGCGGGGGTAGGCATCCGGGATCGGCTTGGGCTTGGTCGTCGGTGCCATCTGACTCTCCTCCTTGCTGGGATGTGCGTCGTGCGGAGGGACGCGGGCGGCAAGGTGCCCGGCGACCCCGAGGCAACCCGGCCGGCCCGACCTCCTACCAGAAGACGATCGGTAGGCCGCCCGATACGACAATCCTCCGAGGAACCCTTCGAGGGTGCCGTCATGACCG
>DATHIG010000215.1:0-4447 GCA_035490035.1 Actinomycetes bacterium | reverse complement strand
AGGGCCCGCTGGCGCAGCGGGGCGAACAGCGGCGGCGGCACCAGCAGATCAGGCCGCCTGGCGAAGAACCGGTCGACGGTGGCCGCGAAGCGGGCGTCGCGCCTGGTCAGCTCCAGGTGGCCGATGCGGCCGGAGCGGGTCAGGAGATTGCAGGTGAACTGGACCGGGTCGAACCCGTCGTAGCGGCGGACGTTCTCGAACCAGGTGGCGCTGCCGCGCGCCGCCTCCTGGAAGCGTTCCACCACCGGCTGGCGCTCCAGCTCGTAATCGGTCATGGCCCCCGCCAGATCGGCCGGGTGGCGCTGCAGGGCCTGGCCGAGCGCGACCGCGTCCTCCATGGCCAGCTTGGTGCCCGACCCGATGGTGAAGTGGGCGGTGTGGGCGGCGTCGCCCAGCAGGACGACCTTGCCGTGGTGCCAGCTCTGGCAACGGACGGTCACGAAGCTGGTCCACAGCGACCGGTTGGACAGCAGCTTGTGGCCGCCGAGCTCGGGGGCGAACAGCTCCTGGCAGAAGGCGATGCTCTCCTCCTCGCCGGCCTGGTCCAGCCCGGCCCTCCGCCAGGTGCCCTCGGTGCACTCGACGATGAAGGTGCTGGTCTCGGCGTCGAACGGGTAGGCGTGGACCTGGAACATGCCGTGCGGCGTCGTCCGGAACACGAAGGTGAACGCGTCGAGGACCAGGTCGGTGCCGAACCAGACGAACTTGGAGCGGTGCACGTCCAGGCTGGGGCGCAGGTGCGGCTCCAGCAGCCGCCTGGCGGTCGAGTTGACCCCGTCGGCGGCGACCACCAGGTCCCGGTCGGCGAAGGCGTCCAGGTCGGGCGCCTCCCGCTGGAAGGCCAGCTCGACCCCGACGTCGCGGCAGCGGCGCTGCAGGATCTCCAGCAGCCGCCTGCGGGCGATGGCCGAGAACACGTGCCCGCCCGAGCGCACGGTCCGCCCGCCGTAGACCACCTCGATGGCGCTCCAGCGGGCGAAGGTGTCGGTGATCTCCACGTAGCTCGGGTAGTCGGCGTCCCGCAACGCCCCCAGCGTCTCCTCGGAGAACACCACCCCCCAGCCGAAGGTGGCGTCGGGGGTGTTGCGCTCCACCACGATGAGCTCGTGGGCCGGGTCGGCCCGCTTGGCCAGCAGCGCGAAATAGAGTCCGGCGGGCCCTGCTCCCAACACGCCGATCCGCATACACCCTCCCAGCGGGTTACGAACCCGCAGTCCCCGATCCATGTTGGGGGAGCCCCGGCTCCCCTCCACCGCCACCCAGGAGCGCCTGTGCCATGCTCAGCTTCCCCTCAGGCTAGGCGAGCACGTCGGCCAGGCGGTCGAGCTGGGCCGGGTCGGAGACGGTGGGCAGCAGGACCAGGTGGTCGCAGCCGGCCTCCGCGTAGCCGCGGACGAAGTCGTTGACCGCCCGCCCGCTGGTCAGGTTGCCGGCGGCGATCTTGGCGGCGAACGGCCCGGTGAAGGCGTAGTAGTCGCGCAGGTAGGCGCTGCCGGCGTCGGGGTCGCCGAGGGCGAAGTAGCCCTGGCCCCACAGCTGCGGCCGGCCCGGCCGCTCCAGGTCCCGCCAGGCCGCCCACGCCTTGGCGGCGGCGCCGGCGAACGCCCGCGGCGGGCCGCCGCCGTGGACGTAGCCGTCGGCGGTGCGGGCCATGCGCGCGAACGCCTCGCCCGACAGCCCGCCGGCCAGCAGTGGCGGACCCCCCGGCTGGACCGGCTCGGGCCCGACCTCCCCCTTCTCCCAGATCGAGCGGAGCTCGGCCAGCTGGTCGCCGAGGCGGCGCCCGCGGTCGCGCCGGTCGACCCCCATCGCCTGGTAGTCGTCGGCGCGGGCGCCGATGGCCAGGCCGAGGGTGAGCCGGCCGCGCGACAGCAGGTCGAGCGAGGCGGCCTGCTTGGCCAGCAGCACGGTGTTGCGCAGCGGCCCGACCACCACCATGGTGACCAGCCGGGCCCTGGCCGTGACCGCGGCCGCCGCCGAAAGGGCCACCAGCGGCTCGACGCTGGGGTACACCATCCGGTCCAGCACGCCGAGGCTGGCGAACGGCCCGGCCTCGGCCCGTCTGGCCCACTCAACGACGCAGCGGCCGTCGGCGCCCGGCGTGGTGGTTGGCAGCCCGACCCCGACCTCCATGACGGCTCCTCCCGAACTCGTCCCAACCCTGGTGCGCCCGAGCGGGATCATGGTACGGCTGCGGCATGCGAGTCGGGATCATCCTGGTGGTCGTGGCGGCCGTGCTGCTGGCCGCGGTGGGGCTGCTGTGGGCATTCCAGCGCCGGCTGATCTATCTGCCGGTCCCGCGGACGGTGCCGCCGCCCGGAGCCGTCCTGCCCGGGGTCGAGGAGGTCAGCATCCCCACCGCTGACGGGTTGCGGCTCGGCGGCTGGTTCCTGCCGGCCGAGGGGTCCGGGGGCGGGCGCGACCGCGGGCCGGCGGTGCTGGTCTGCAACGGCAACGGCGGCAACCGCTCGCTGCGGGCGCCGCTGGCGGCCGCCCTGGCCAGGATGGGCATGGCCGTGCTGCTGTTCGACTACCGCGGCTACGGCGGCAACCACGGCAGCCCAACCGAAGCCGGCCTTGCCATCGATGCCCGGGCGGCCCTGGCCTACCTGGCCGGGCGGCCCGAGGTCGACCCGGCCCGGCTGGTCTACCTGGGGGAGTCGCTCGGCGCGGCGGTGGCGCTGCGGCTGGCCATCGAGCGGCCTCCGGCCGCCCTGGTGCTGCGGTCCCCGTTCGCGTCGCTGAGCGAGGTCGCCCGGCTGCACTATCCCGTGCCGGGAGTGTCGCTGCTGCTCCGCGACCGCTACGACTCGGCCGCCATCGCCGGCCGGCTGACCGCCCCGCTGCTGGTCGTGGCCGGCGGACGCGACCAGATCGTGCCCGCCGCCCACAGCCGGCGCCTGTTCCTGGCCGCTCCCGAGCCCAAGCAGATGGTGGTCCTGGAGGGCGTCGACCACAACGACCACGAGCTGAACGCCGGCCCCCGGCTCCTGGAGGAGCTGCGGGCCTTCCTCGGCGCCATCCCCGGCCTGCTCCGGTGATCCGGTCGAACGGGTTTCGCCCGGGGCGATCCTGGAGAGAACCCGACCAGACGGTCCCCCCATTTCTGCCGTCGACGCCGAGGAGAACCCGTGCAAACGGATGTGGCCAAGGCAGCTCTGGTACGCAAGCGCTTCGCCCGCCGTCCCGAGGAGGTCGCCGCCGCCCGACGCTTCGTCCGGGGCGGCCTGGCCCGCGGCTCCGATGCCTGGGAGACGGCGCAGCTGCTGGTCAGCGAGACGGTGACCAGCAGCCTCGACCAGGCGTCCCCGGCAAGGGGCAGCGGCACGCTGGAGGTCGGCTACGCGGTGATCGGCGGCCGGCTCCGGGTCGAGGTGTCCGACGACGGCGGGCCGGCCCGCCTGCGCCGCCGCATCCACGCCGTCCGGTCGGCCGGCGGGCGCGGGCTGGAGCTGGTGCGCGCGCTGGCCAGCCGCTGGGGCGTCCGCGAGAGCTCCGCGGGGCGGACGATCTGGTTCGAGGTGGACATCAGCGGCGGATGACCGTCTGGTCGAGCACGGCGTCGTCGTCGGCGACCACGGTCACGGCCAGCGACCTGGCGCCGACCTCGACGGCCGTGAAGTGGTTGCGCTCGGCGCTGGCGGCCCGGTGCGGTGTGCCGGTCGGGCAGGCCTTGTCGATCCGGTACAAGGCCTCGCCGCCGCCGCCGGTGACCAGGTAGGTGACCCCGGCGGCGGAGACGAACCGCTGGTAGTTGTGGTCGTGGCCGTTGAGGACGAGCGCGACCCGGTGGCGTTCGAGCACCGGCACCCACCGCCGGCCGACCTCCCCATGGGAGTCGTGGCGGCTGCACGACCAGGCCGGGTGGTGGAACACGACCACCCGGAGCCGCGGGCCGGGGCCGGCGAGCCGCGCCTCCAGCCAGTCCGCCTGGGCCTGGTCGGGCCGGTTGGCGTCCATGAACAGCAACTGCACACCCGGCAGGGTCTTCACGTAGGGAAGGTCGGGCAGGCCGAGATGGCGGAGCTGGGCGGCGCCATGCCCGGCCTCCACATCGTGGTTGCCCAGCGTCACCCAGAGCGGCCTGGTTCGCCGCAGCTGCCGGTAGGGCTGGTCGAGCTGGGCGGCGAACCGCTCCGGCTCACCCCGGTCGTAGACGTTGTCACCGGTGGTGACCAGCGCGTCGACCCGGTGCCCGGCCGCCCACCGCTCCATGGCCGCGGCCACCGCCCCCTGCGCCTCCCCGCCCCCGAAGTCACCGAAGGCCACGAACCCGGAGCTGACCGGCCCGCCGGCGGCGCCGGCCGCGGTGGTGGCCGGGAAGGTGGTCGGTGAGCGGGTGGGCGTGGTGCCGCCGCCCTGGCCGGAGCGGCACCCGGCGAGCAGCACGGCCGCAGCCAACCCCGCGGACAGCAGGACGGCCACCGGCCGCACCACCGGACGGCGT
>DATHIG010000214.1:0-3378 GCA_035490035.1 Actinomycetes bacterium | reverse complement strand
CTCGACGAGTCCTCGACATTCGCGCCATGCACGTGAGGGACCGCTGTGGGACGACTGCTCGGCGACCCGGAGGTCTGGGACGACAGCCCGGCCAGGCCCCGCCCGGCGGTGCGAGGACTGGCCGGGCTCGCGCTCGGTGCTGTCGCCGGCCTGCTGGTCGCGTTGGCGGTGGTCCCGCGGCCGGATCCGCCGCCCCTCGAGATCAGGCTGCCGCCGGCGGCCGAGGCGCCCCGGCTCCGGGTCGATCAGCAGATCCTCTACAGCGCCACCCTGGGCGGCGGTCCCCTGCTGCTGTCGAGGTCGGGCCGGCTGGAACAGGCCAAGGCGGACGGGACCGACCACCGGGTGATCGCGCAGAACGTCCGGGCCAGCGCCGTGGTCGGGCCCGACGGGGCGGGCGTCCTGGTCGCCCTCGACAGCGGCGTGATCACCCGGATCCGGGCCAACGGCGCCACCAGCCGGGTCGGCCCGCGCAACTACGCCGCCGACGGGCTGGCCGGCGCCGGGAGCAGGCTGCTGGCCTGCTCCGACCCGGGCGGGCAGCCGGTCGACGCCGGCCTGCTCCTCGATGCCGTGAGCGGGCGGGCCACCCCGGTGAAGCTGGGCTGCCCGGTCGCCTGGGCGGCCCGCGGCGGGACCTTCGCCGGCACCGGCGGGCCCTGGACGGGCGTCGAGGGCATCCGGCAGGACGTCCTCGTCCCCAGGGGCGGCTCGGTGCTGGTCGGCCGTCCCGGCGGCCGGCCCCGGGTGCTGCTGGACGGGCGGCGGCTGCGGGCCGCGGCCGGCCGAGGGGCGGTGGTGGACCTGCTCGCCCTGAGCCCGGACGGCAAGCTGGTGGCGGTGTCGGCGGGCAAGCCTGGTCGGCCCTGGGTGGTGCTGGTGGTCGGGGCCCACGGCGGCCAGGTCGCCCGGATCCCGCTGGCCGACGGGCACCGGCCGGCCTGGATCGGCTGGTCGGACCGGCAGGGGACGACCACGCTGGCGGTTGCCGCCGTCGACCGGCGCGGCTCGCTGGCCACCGCGAACCTGGCGGCCCGGCAGGGCGGCGGCTACCTGCTGGCCTGGCAGCCGGCCGACCGCAGCTCGCGGGTCCTGACCTCGGGTGTGCCAATGGTGGCCGCGGACGGCTTCGCCTGGTCGTCCGACGGCGACTCGGTGGCGGTCTCCTCACCCGCCGGGATCCTCGTCGTCAAGCAGACCGACGTCGTCTACACCACGGCCAGCCCGGTCACCGGCACGGTGGTCGCCTGGCCGAGCGACGGTGCGCCGTGAAGGCCCTCAGGCGCCCGGACCGCCGGCCGGCACCCGAGCCGCTGGCCGAGCCGGGGCGTGGCCGTCGGCGGCTGGCCGTCGCCATCCCGGTCCTGGCGCTGGCCTGCGGGCTGGTCGCCGGCGGGCTGGCCGGGGAGCGGCTGGCCAGCCGGCGGGGCGCGGCCCCCTCGGCAACGCCGGCCGACGCCGGGCCGCTGGTGGGCCGGGCCACCGGCCCGATCGAGCAGCTCCGCGGGGCCGGCACCCTGCTGTTCACCGACCCGCAGGGCCGCGTCCACGCCCAGACCGCCGACGGGCGCGACCATCGGGTGCTCGGGCAGCTCGGCGAGCTCGCAGCCAGGTCGAGCCAGCAGGGCTCCGACCTGGACGCCGCCGCCAGGCTGGCCTACCCGACCGACGACCGCTCGGCCGAGCTGGCGCCCGACGGCGACCGGATCTACCTGCGCACGGCCGACGGCGCCGCGGCCATGGGGCGGCTGCTCGACGGGTCGGTGCGCCGCCTGGTCCCGACCGGGTGGAAGTCTCCGGTCCTGCCCCGCCACGCCGCCGACGGCAGCGTGCTCGGGGTCTGCGGCTACCGGCTGGGGGGCGAGCGGTTGCCGGCGGTGGCCGCGGCCAGGAGCTGGGTGCTCGACGGAGCCGGGGACCGCCTGGCCACGCTGCCCGGCTGCCTGTACGACCTGTCGGCGGACGGCGGCCAGGCCCTGGTCGCCGACCCGGGCGAGGGCCGCCGGGCCGGACCGGTGCCCACCGCCCTGGTGCAGCGGGGCAACCCGGTGGGCGGGTCCGATCAGCTCACCCGGGGGCTGCGGGTGTGGCGCCGGGGCGACGGCAGCTTCCGACCGGTGCTCGGCTTCGCCGAGGTGACCCGGGTCTTCCGGACGGTGCGGCCCGGGGTCGACCCGCGGGGACTGGTGATCGTGACCGGAGCGCTCGGCCCCGACGGGCGCCAGGCCCTGGTCCGGATCGTCGACACCCTGACCGACGTCGATCCGAGGGCAGGGGCGGAGACCGAGCTGCTGGCCCTGGTCGACCTGGAGCGCGGCCGGGCGCAGCCGATCCCAGAGCACCTGCCGGGCTATCTCGCGTTCCTGCCGACCGGCGGCTACGTCTACACCGGAGGGGCCGGGACGGCGACCTACGTCCCCCGCGACCAGCCGCCGCGGCTGCTCAGGTCGGGGATCGCCAGCGAGGCCGTCTACGCGATCGTCCCCGGCCCCGACGGCGCCTGGCTGCTGCTGGCCGGGGCGAGCTGGCGGTTCATCCGCGCCGACGACCCCTCGGTGCAGGTCAGCTACCCGGCCCCCGGCCACCTGGCGGCCTGGGTGCCCGCCCCCGATGAGCAAGCGGACAGCCCATGAGCGCCGTGCGGTTGACCCTGCGGGGGTTGCGCGCCCGGGCCGGGCTGTCGGCGTCGCTGCTGGCGGTCACCACCTTCGCGGTCGGGGTGGGAGCGGCCGGGGCGATCTACCTGCGAGCGGCCGGGGAGTCGCTGCTCGCCCAGAATCTCCGGTCGGCGACCAGCTACACCGCCGGCCTGCATGTCAGCCAGGTGGTGGCCGACTCGGGAGAGCTCCGCGCCCTCACCGAGTCGGTCGCCGTGGCCGGGCCGGCCGTGCCAGCCCTTGCCCGGCCGGTCACCGGCCTGGAGACCCGCACCCCGATCCCGTTCCTGGCCGAGGGCGGGCGCCCCGGCAACGGCTACCTGGCCAGCCGCAGCGGGCTGTGTGCCCGCCTGGCTCTGGAGGCTGGCCGCTGCCCGAGGGCCCGGCCGCTGGGCCTGCCGGCGGAGGCGGCGCTGAGCCGCCGCACCGCCGACTGGCTCCGCCTCGACCTCGGCGACCGCTTCCGGGCCGAGGGGTTCGGCGCCGGCGCCGCCGGCCGCGACCTGGTCGTCGCCGGCATCTACACGCCGACCCCACGCGACGAGTTCTGGTTCGGCGCCCAGGCCGCCTACTTCCCGCCCCCGCCGACCGGCAACGAGCTGCCGCCGCTGGACGTCGCCTTCCTGGCCAACGCCGACCTGCTCCCGGTGGTCGACAACGGGCTGCTGGACCTGCGGGCCCGCTTCGACCATTTCGTCCAGCCGGACCGGCTGCGCCTGGC
>DATHIG010000213.1:0-6724 GCA_035490035.1 Actinomycetes bacterium | reverse complement strand
GGACTCCGGGGCCACCCGCCGCGCCGGCGGGGTCGGGCTGGGGCTGTACATCGCCCGCCAGCTGGCCAACGCCCAGGGTGGGGAGCTGCTGGTCACCGACCCCACCGGAGCGGGCCGGGGCGCCCGCTTCGAGCTCCGCCTGCCCCTGGCCCAGCTGCCCGCCACCGGCGTCCTCCTCGGACAGCGGTCAAGCATGCCCGGCGCGCATGCGCCGGACTGGCCGTCGGTCCAGCACGTCTGAGATGCGACACCGATGCTTGACCGGCGTCCTAGCGTACGCGGCGTCCAGACGGTAGCGTTGTGGTCCGTGCGGGCACCGTGCCCGCCCTTTTGCGCATTCTGGGCCGCTGTGGCCGTCTCGCGGGAGGTGGATCCATGACCGCGATCAACCAACACGACCCCCTCGCCCTGCTCGGCATCGACCACGCCGAGCTGTGGGTCGGCAACGCCAAGCAGGCGGCCCATTTCTACCGCACCGGGTTCGGCTTCACCCCGGTCGCCTACGCCGGCCCGGAGACCGGCCTGCGCGACCGCGCCTCCTGGGTGGTCGAGCAGGGCGCGATCCGGCTGGTGCTGACCAGCGCGCTGCGGCCCGACTCCGAGATCGCGGCCCACGTCGCCCGCCACGGCGACGGCGTCCGCGACATCGCCCTCGCCGTCCACGACGCCGCGGTCGCCTACGCCGCCGCGGTCGACCGGGGCGCCGACGGCGTCCTGGAGCCAACCGACAGCAAGGACGAGCACGGCATCCTCCGCCAGGCGGCCATCGCCACCTACGGCGACACCATCCACTCGCTGGTCGACCGCTCCGCCTACACCGGGCCGTTCCTGCCCGGCTTCGTCGCCTGGAGCTCGGTGCCGGACCCGCTGCCGGC
This sequence comes from Actinomycetes bacterium, assembly GCA_035490035.1. GTDB lineage: Bacteria > Actinomycetota > CALGFH01 > CALGFH01 > CALGFH01 > CALGFH01. The sequence continues at coordinate 5,849 of DATHIG010000213.1, read as the reverse complement.
GGCCGGCCTCGAGGCGATCGACCACGTGGTCGGCAACGTCGAGCTGGGCAGGATGGACCACTGGGTCGCCTTCTACGAACGGGTCATGGGCTTCACCCAGCTGGTCCACTTCAGCGACGAGGCGATCTCCACCGAGTACTCGGCCCTGATGTCCAAGGTGGTCTGGGACGGCGACGGGCGCATCAAGTTCCCGATCAACGAGCCGGCCGAGGGCAAGAAACGCTCCCAGATCGACGAGTACCTCGACTTCTACGGCGGTCCCGGGGTCCAGCACATCGCCATCCAGACCGGCGACATCGTGGCCAGCGTTCGGGCCCTGCGGGCCAGGGGCATCGAGTTCATGCGGGTCCCTGACACCTACTACGCCGAGCTGGCCGACCGCTTCGACGACGTCGACCTCGACCTGGACAGCCTGCGGGAGCTCGGCGTGCTCGCCGACCGCGACGAGGAAGGCTATCTGCTGCAGATCTTCTCCAGGATGGCCCAGGATCGGCCGACAGTGTTCTTCGAGCTGATCGAGCGGCACGGCGCCCGCGGGTTCGGCGAGGGCAACTTCAAGGCGTTGTTCGTAGCCCTGGAGCGCGAGCAGGCGCTCCGCGGCAACCTGTAGGCCAGCAAAGCACCGGGGTTTCGTATCGGCACGGTGACCGGCGCGAAAAGGGCTCTCTTCTCCGTCCCGAGTCCTGCCCATTCCGCACCGGCCAAGGAGGTTCCAGCCACCATGTCCCAGCCAACCAGCGAGCGCGGCGTCACCTACCTGACCCCCGAGGCCTATGAGCGGCTCTCCAGCGAGCTGAACGAGCTCAAGACGGAGGGTCGCGAACGCATCTCCCAGGCCATCGGCACCGCCCGCGAGCACGGCGACATCCGCGAGAACGCCGACTACGACGCGGCCAAGAACGAGCAGGGGATGATGGAGGCCCGCATCCGCCAACTGGAGACGCTGCTCAGCTCGGCGGTGGTTGGCGAGGTGGCCGGGACCAGCGGGGTGGCCGGACCGGGGACGGTGGTGCGGCTGGAGATCGCCGGCGAGGAGGAGACCTACTTCCTCGGCAGCCGCGAGGAGGCCATCGACGGCATGGAGGTGCTCAGCCTCCAGTCGGCCCTCGGCCAGGCGGTCTCGGGCCGCAAGACCGGCGAGGAGTTCAGCTACACCACTCCGACCGGTCGCGAGCTGCCGGTCAAGCTCCTCCAGGCCGAGCCCCGCAACTGAGCGACACGCCGTGGCCTGAGTGGTCCGTCGGGTCGCCGGACCCACTGGGCGACGACCTCGGCCTCGGTCTGGTCGGGGCCGGTCGGTTCGGCGCGGTCATCCTCGAGGCGGCCCGTGAGCTGCCAGGGGTGCGGCCGGTGGCCGTCGCCGACCGGGACCCGGCGCGGGCGCAGGCGCTGGCCGCGGCCTACGGCCTTGCCGCCTGCCCGCCGGACCGCCTGGTGGACGACCCGCGGGTCGCGGTCGTGGCCATCGCCACGCCTCCGGACGGGCACGCCGAGCTGACCCTCGCCGCCCTGCACGCCGGCCGCCACGTGTTCTGCGAGAAGCCGCTGGCGACCCGGATCGAGGATGCCACCACGGTGCTGCGGGCGGCCGCCGAGGCGGGAGCGCCCCGGCTGACGGTGGACTACGTGCTCCGCCGCAACCCCCTGTACGCGCTGCTCGGCCGGCTGCAGCGGGCGCTGCTGGGCCCGCCCAGGAGCTTCGCGTTCGAGAACCTGGCCAGCGACGAGCAGCTCGGTCCCGACCACTGGTTCTGGGACCGGCAGGTCAGCGGGGGCATCCTGGTCGAGCACGGGGTGCACTTCCTCGACGCCGGCGCCTGGCTGCTGGGGTCGCAGCCGGAGCTGGTGCAAGCGCTGGAGGCGGCGCGGCCGGACGGGCGGGTCGACACGGTGCTGGCCGGCGCCCTCCACCCGGGCGGCGCCACCGCCAGCTACGCCCACGCCTTCGAGCGGCCCGAACGGGCCGAGTCGCAATGGACCACCCTGGACTGGGGGGCCACGGCCAGCGGCCGGCTCTACGGCTGGATCCCACTCGAACTGGAGCTGGACGTCCGCACCGACGGCCCCGGACTGGCCGTGGTGCAGGCGCTGACCACCAACCAGCAGACCGCCCTGGCCGTCCCTGGCTACCGGCCCAGTGGGGCCGAGCGGATCTCCCTCGAGCTGGCCTCCAGGGGCCAACCCGGCCAATGGGACCTGCGTCTGCGAGCCACCCTTGGCCGGCAGGAGGCCAAGGGCCGCATCTACCGCGAGAGCGTCCGCGCAGGCCTGGCCGACCTCCAGGCGGCGATCGCCACCGGCGACCAGCCGGCCGTCACCGCCAGCGACGCCTGGACCAGCCTGGCCGCCGCCCTGGCCGGCCAGCAGGCCGCCGCCACCGGTAGCGCCGTCCGCCCGGCCAGCCTCCCCCTCTGAGCACCGACGACCGTGCCCGGGGCGGCCTCACGGGCGGATGTTCTGGTTGCGGCGGAAGAGGTTGTCGGGGTCCCAGGTGCGCTTGAGGGCGACCAGCCGGTCGTACTTGGCCGGGCCGTAGGCGCCTCGGACGGCGTCCTGGTCGAGCTGGCCAAGGTCATTGACGTAGTTGACCGAGGTCGCGAAGGGCCCGAGGGCCGCCATGGCGTCGCGGCCCCAGCCGATGCGGGCCTCGTCCTCGGCCTGATCGAGCCAGACCGCCTCGGTGATCAGCCACAAGGTGGCGTCCCGGCCGCTGAAGGCGGTGGCGTCCTCGGGAACCCGCCCGAACGCGCCGCCGAGCGACACCAGGCCGACCCCGCAGTCCGGCCCTGGAGCGGCCGCCAGCCGCTCGACCACCGCGTCGACCGCATCCTCGTGCAGCGCCTCCAGCAGCAGGCCCTTCCAGTAGTTGCGCTTGCCCCAGCGGTAGTGCTCGTCGCTCTCCCGCTGCAGGTCCAGGTAGGGCCGCGGCGCGAAGGCGTCCAGTACCGGCCCGAGCTCGCGCAGCGGCCCGAGGTCGCGTTCGGCGTCGGCCGGCGGGCCGGCGTGGGTGGCGTTGACCACCACCACCGGCCGGCCGGCCACCGGTGGCGGGAACGGCGGCCCTGCCGGAGCCACGAAGTAGCCCATCCCGGCCGTGACCTCATCGGGGGCGGTCGCCATGTAGGTGGTGAAGGCGGCCGCGACCTCGCGGGCGCGCTCGATCGGGTACACCCCGATGCCGGCGAGCACCAGCGGCCCGACCGGATGCAGGCGCAGCTCGAACACGGTCGCCACCCCGAAGTTGGCCCCGGCGCCACGCAGTCCCCAGAACAGGTCCGGATGCTCGTCGCGGCTGGCCGTTACCCGCTCGCCCTCGGCGGTGACCAGCTCGACCGCGAGCAGGTTGTCGACCGTCAGCCCGTGCTTGCGCGACAGCCGCCCGACCCCGCCGCCGAGGGTGAGACCGCCGACGCCGGTGTGGGAGACATGCCCGGACGGGCAGGCCAGCCCGAATGCCTGCGCCTGCCGGTCGAGCTCGCCGAGCAGGGCGCCGCCGCCCGCCCTGGCGACCCGCCGGTCGGGGTCGACCCGGACCTCGCCCATGGGCGAAAGGTCGATCACGATGCCGCCGTCGCAGGTCGAGAACCCCGGGTAGCTGTGGCCGCCGCCGCGCACGGCGACCAGCAGGTCCCGCTCCCTGGCGAACCGCACCGCCGCGACCACGTCCTCGGTCCCGGTGCAGCGGGCGACGACCGCCGGGTGGCCGTCGGCGGTGGCGTTCCAGACCGCCCGTGCCCGGTCGTAGCCCGAGTCGCCCGGGACCACGACCTCCCCCTGGAACCGCTCGCGGAAGCCAGAGAGGGCCGGGGAGTCGGGCATCCATGTACCGTAGAACGCCGGTCAAGCATCGGTGTCGCGTACGGGCACGCTCGGCCCTCGGCAGGCCCTGGCGCATGCGCGCCGGGCATACCTGGCCGGCGTTCTACCCGATCAGCGGCTGGCCACGGTGAACCCGCCGGGGGCGACCGGGACCCGGAGGTGGCCGTCGGGGCTGGTCACGACCACCACCAGACGGCCGCTGCGGTCGTAGGCGCGGGCGCTGGCCGGGCCGCTGCCGGCCAGGTCGAGCGTGCGCACCTCGGGGCGGGCGGCGAAGCTGCGGGCCAGTGCCTGGCCGCCGCCGTTCCCGCCGAGCACCAGCCACTCGACCTCGGGCTGGAGCAGCGTGGCGTCCAGGCGGGCCTCCGGCCCCGTGCCGGCGTAGGCGCCGGCCAGCTCGGCCGGGCCCGCACCGGCCTGGACCGAGCCGGCGGTGGCGACGTCCAGGTAGCCAGGGACGGCGGTCACCCCCTGGGCCCCGGCCCCGCCGTGGTCGACCCGGCCCGCCGAGGCGCCGGCCAGCCGGTGGCTGGTCGCGACCACGCCGACCGGGAGCTGCTGGCGGTCCAGCACCGGGAACACCAGCCAGCCGTCGCCGACCGGCAGGTCGACGGCGTTGACGACCCGGCCGCCGGGGCCGAGCCGCACGTAGCGGCCGCCGCTCCAGGCGCTCTCCCCGGTCCACGCCTCGGCCGGTGCGACCACCTCGGCGGCGCCGCTCAGGGTGCCGGCCTCGGCCTCCACCAGCTGCCAGGTCACGTGGGCCTGGCGCCCGGCCACGCGGGCCCGGGCCGCCACCAGCGGATGGGCGTCGAGGGCCAGCATCGAGAGCAGACCGTGGATGGTCGACTCGGCCCCCGAGTTGCGGTTGACGGTCCGGTCGGGGTTGATGCCGTCGAAGGTGCGCCCGCTGGCCGGGTCGTACATGGCCACCCCGGCCGGGTTGTTGCCGAAGTACCAGGCACCGGCGATCCCGGCCAGGTCGAGGAACCCGGGGCGGCGGGCGGCGGCCGCCACCCGGACAAGGTTCTGCAGGGTGGCGTCGGCGCCGTAGGCGATCTGGACCTTGTCGATCGGAGCGGGCAGCCAGCCGTTCTCAGGCCCACCCTGGGCCAGGAGGTGCGGGGTGAACCGGCCGGTCTCGCCGGCCGCGACCCGGACCCAGTCGTCGCGGTCGAGCGCCCTTCCGGCCTCGGCCAGCCCGCCGGCCATCTGGTCACCCCAGGCGTGCCACAGCGAGCGGGACCTGGCCCAGGGCAGCAGGGCGCCGTACGGCCAGCGGCGCACGTCGCCCAACGGCATGCGGGCGATCCCGTCGGCCAGCCGGCGCAGGTCGAGGCGGGCCCGGGCCCCGCCGCCAGCCCGCACGTAGGCGGCAAGGCCGTAGACCGCCTCCGAGGAGGCGTCGGCCCCGTCCACGATCAGCCAGGCGGGCAGGCGCAGGCCGTCGACGGTCTGGAAGGTGCCGTAGCGCGGGTCGAGGACCTGGCGATCCAGGGCGTCGAGGGACAGCTCCAGCCGGTCGCGCAGGAAGCCGGCGAACGCCGGGTCCGCGGTGCGGAAGGCGGCGTAGCCCTCACCGAGCGCCCAGATGGTGCGGGCCAGCCAGTAGGAGGGGCCGGAGTCGGAGGGGTCCGGCTGCTCGGTCGGGGTCGGGCTGGGGTTGAGGGTGCCGTCGGGCTGCATCCACAGGACCACATTGCCGGCGTTCGGGCCGGACGCGGTCTGTAGGTAGGTGACGCCGCGGAGCAGCTGGTAGGCCCGGTCGCGGCTGGCGCGGTCGCCGAACTGTCGCCAGTGGCGCAGGTAGACCACCGACGCCCTGGTCAGGTCGTCGGCGTTGAACGCGCCCTGGCCCCAGGTGTCGGTGACCGGGTCGTAGGTGCCTCCCCCCAGCCGCCGGTAGCTGCCGTCCGGCTGCGGCTCGGCGTAGGTCCAGAGCACGCCGATCTCCGGCTCCTGGTCGAGCCGCCAGGTGGTGTGCCCCGCCTGTCCGGGCGGGTCCACCCGGTCACCGAGGAAGTCGAGGT
>DATHIG010000212.1:0-6609 GCA_035490035.1 Actinomycetes bacterium | reverse complement strand
AACCGGTTGTCGATGGTGCTGCCGGGAGCCCGCAGGGAGACGACGTGGGCGCCGGGAGCGGCGATGTCGGGCTTGGCCACGCCCTGTGTGGCCGGTCCGCGTCCGGAGAAGTCGGGCAGCAGGTCGTCGCTCAGGCTGGTGGTGCCCCGGTCGTCGGTGGCTCCGACCGTGATCACCCACGGGTCGTCGGCCGGCTTGCTGATGCTGCTCGGGCCCGGGCCCCGGTTGCTGGCGGCCACGACCACGGTGATGCCGGCCGCCCAGGCCCGTTCGACCGCATAGTTGAACGGGTCGGTCTGCCAGGACTGGGTCGAGTCGGTGCCGAGGCTGAGGTTGAGCACGCGGATGTTGTAGCGGTCCTTGAACGACACCACCCACTGGATGGCGGCCAGGATGTTGCTGACGTCGGCGGCGCCGTTGGCCCCGGCGGTCTTCACCGACAGGATGTTGGCCTCAGGAGCCACACCCTTCCATGTGCCGCCCGAGCCGGCCCCGTTGCCGGCGATGAGCCCGGCGATGAAGGTGCCGTGCCCGTAGCTGTCGTTGCAGTTCAGCTCGCCGGACAGGTTCTTGCAGGGCTCGACACGACCGGTGACGTCGTTGGTCACCGGGACCAGCCGGCCGTTGAGGTCGGGCAGGTTGGCGGCGACGCCGGTGTCGACGACGGCGACCGTGACCCCGCGCCCGGTGACCCCGCGCTGCCAGGCGGTTTCGGCCTTGACCACCTTGGGGTAGACCGAGCGGATGTTGCTCGCGCTAGCCGCGCCCTGGACGTGCACCCGACCGTCCGGGGTGACCGCCCGGACCCCGGGCAGCCTGGCCAGCTCGCCGACCACGGTCACGGGCACGGTGGCCGCGAACCCGGCGATGATCGGCAGCGCGTTGGTCACGCGGCCACCCAGCCGCTGCACCGCCCGCTCGGGCGCGAGGTCGGCGGCCGAGCGCTTCTGCACGATGACCCGGAGTGATTCGACCGCTCCGGAATGGGTATCACGATCTTGCGGGACGGCACTCGCCGCGGTGGCCAGCACCAGCACCGCCAGCACGGCAGCGGCCAGTGCCCTGCCGTGCTGCAGCCTGAACGAACCGACGATCACTACTGCTGCCCTCCCCTACCGCTCGAATGCTGCTCGAACCGAAGCTGGCCCCTCGACCGGCCTGGCCGCCCGGAAGCCGTAATCGCCTGTGGTCTACGCGGAGCGCGCGACGCGTGCAAGCCGCTCGATTCGCCGTCGGCTAGATGGTGGGACATAGCGCGCGTATGGCCTAGTCGACTTGACCGTAGTCAAGCAAAGTTACGGCTAACTACTCATGTTGCTGACAATCGTTCTCGCAAACCCCGCTGATCGGGCAGGACCGTATCGTTCCGGACGGTGGGGCCAGGCCGCTGGGACGCCGGCCGTACCGTAGGCTCTGGCCATGCCAAGCCAATCGCCTGACGGGGCCGTCGGCCGGCGCGAGGACCCGCCCCTGCTCACCGGGGCGGCCCACTACACCGACGACCTGGCGGCGCTGGCCGGACCCGTCCCGGGCCCTCGAGGGCGCCAGGACCTAGACCTCCCGCTCAGCCGTGCTGGCGGCCCACGTCGACGGTGGCCGGACGGCGGGCGGACAGCTCGTGCTGCATCGCGAAGGTGGCCGCCTCCAGCTTCGAGTGCATCTCCAGCTTCTGCAGGATGTTCTGCACGTGGGTCCGGACGGTGTGCGGGCTGATGTAGAGCTCGCGGCCGATCTGGGCGTTGCTCCAGCCGCGGCCGAGCAGGGCCAGCACCTCCCGCTCCCGCGGCGACAGCCGGTTCAGGGGCGCATCGGTGGCCCGGTCGCCCATGTCCAGCAGCCGGCGGAACAGCTGCGGCAGCATCGCCCTTGGCACCACGCCCTCACCGTCCAGGACCGCCTGGACGGCCCGGAGCACCGTCTGGGTGCCGGACTTCTTGCCGACGACGCCGACGGCGCCGGCCCGGATGGCGTGCAGCAGCAGGTCGATGTCGGTGTCCTGGGCCAGCAGGATGACCTTGGTGTCGGGCAGCTCGCCCAGAATCGTCTCGACCAGGGTCGGCCGGCTGCTCAGGGCCAGCCCGGCGTCGATCACGAACAGGTCGGGCTTGAGCTGGCTCACCGAGGCGACGATCTGGGGGACGGCCGAGGCCTGGCCAACCACCTCGTTGGTGGCGTCACGGGTGATGAGAGCTTCCAGCGCCTCGTTGAACAGCGGCTGGCAGTCGGCGAGGAACACGCGAGCCATCGACTTCCTCCGGAGTCCAGCGAACGGCGCCATCAGGCACGACGTCCGTTGTCGTGATCAACAGCTTGCCGCACCGCCCATGTCGGCGGTTACGGGTATTGCAGTGCCGGATCTTACGGTAATCGGCGCAACTTCTCCTACGGTGCACCCGGGGCAAGCTGGCAGAGATGGCCGAGACGTGTCAACCCACGCATGCCCACCACCTGCAGGGGAGGCCTGGACGCGCGGCAGCCCGGCATGCGCGACTTCAGCGACGGCAACTACTCACTTCTCCGGATGAGCACCATGCGACATCCGTCGTACGCTGCTGGTGACCGGGAGACCGGGAGTTCCGTTCCCCGCCGCGGACCATCACGGACCGATCACGGGTCGGTCACGTACGAGGTGTCGGCCGTACCTTTTGCGGCTCCGGCGACGCCTTACAAGACGGTCGCAGAACGGGCCGAAGCGACTGAGGCGCGCCGGGGGAGGCCGTAAGGTGACGAACATGATCGGATTGGTTCTGGCGGACGACCATCGGGTCTTCGCCGAGGGCCTTGGAGTGATGCTGGACGCCCAGGACGACCTGGCCGTGCTCGGGGTAGCCCACGACAGCTACCAGGCCGTCGAGCTGGCAGCCAGGCACGAGCCGACGGTGCTGCTGCTGGACGCCCACATGCCCGGTCCCGACCTGGCCACCACGCTGCGGGCGGTCAGGGCCGAGTCGCCCGGCACCAAGGTGATGATGCTGTCGGCCGACACTCGCCGGGAGACGATCGCCGGGGCGCTGGACGCCGGAGCCGACGGCTTCCTGGCCAAGGACGCCTCCAGCCGGCAGGTGGCCGGGGCGATCCGCGCGCTGGTCGACGGCAAGGGCAGCATCGTGGCCGCGGCCGAGCCGAGCTCCCGACCCGTCCGCGACCCCAGCGTCGACCTTCGGGTGCGGACCCTGTCCGGCCGCGAGCGGGAGATCCTCGGCCTGCTCGCCAACGGCTGGTCCAACCGGCGGATCGCCGAGGAGTGCTTCCTCTCGCTCAACACCGTCCGCACCCACGTGCAGAACGTCCTGGTCAAGCTGGGCGTGCACTCCAAGCTGGAGGCGGTCGCGTTCGCCCTCGAGCACCAGGTCGTCGGCGCCGGCGCCCCCGCCTGGGCCAGCCGCGCCTGACCCTCGTCCCGTGACCCGGGTGACGCGCCCCCGGGTCACGGCACAGCCTTACACTTGAAGCGTTCAACCTTCTGTGCTTTCCTCTAACGCGATCGGAGCATAGGAGGCTGTTTGAGCGAAGCAGCGATCGTCACCGAGGGTCTGCGCAGGTCGTTCGGATCCATCAAGGCGGTGGACGGGGTCGACCTGGCCGCCCCGGCCGGTACCGTCCTCGGCGTGCTCGGCCCCAACGGCGCCGGCAAGACCACCATCGTGCGGATCCTGACCACCCTGCTCACCCCGGACGGGGGCTCGGCGCGGGTGGCCGGGTTCGACGTCGTCCGAGACGCCGCCGCCCTCCGCGAGGTGATCGGGCTGGCCGGGCAGTACGCGGCCGTGGACGAGAACCTCACCGGCCGCGAGAACCTCGACCTGGTGGGACGGCTCTACCACCTCGGCAAGGCGGAGGCCCGCCGCCGGGCCGAGGAGATGCTGGAGCGGTTCGACCTCACCGACGCCGCCAACCGCACCGTCAAGACCTACTCGGGCGGCATGCGCCGCCGCCTTGACCTCGGCGCCAGCCTGATCGGCCGGCCCAAGGTGCTGTTCCTGGACGAACCGACCAGCGGCCTGGACCCGCGCAGCCGCTTCTCGCTATGGGACCTCATCCGCGAGCTGGTCGTCGACGGCACCACCCTGCTGCTCACCACCCAGTACCTGGAGGAGGCGGACCGGCTGGCCGACCACATCGCCGTGATCGACGGCGGCCGGGTGATCGCCGAGGGCACCACCGACGAGCTCAAGTCGCGGGTCGGCGGCGACCTGCTGGCCGTGCGGGTCGCCGACCGGGCCAGGGTGACCGAGGCCGCCGAGGCCATCGCCGGGCTCGGCTCGGGCGCGCCCCAGGTGGTCGCCGAGGCGGGCGAGGTCTCGCTGCCGGTGAGCGAGGGCGCCGCGATCCTGGCCGAGGTGGTCCGCCGCCTGGACGCGGCCGGGGTGGAGATCTCCGACCTCTCGCTGCACCGCCCGACCCTCGACGACGTCTTCCTCGCCCTGACCGGCCGGGTCGCCGAGGCGGCCGACGACGACGGGCCGGACACACCACCCCGCGGCCGGGCCGCGCGGCCGGCACGGAGCAGGGCATGAGCAGCGTCGCCAACCGCGCACTCCCCCGCCGTCCGCTCTGGTGGACGGTCTCCGACGCGGCCGCCGTCACCAAGCGGAACCTCTACCGCTACATCCGCGTGCCGACCCTGCTGCTGTTCTCCACCATCCAGCCGGTCATGTTCGTGCTGCTGTTCACCTACGTGTTCGGCGGCGCCATCCAGGTGCCCGGCGTCGACAGCTACATCGACTACCTGATGGCCGGGATCCTCGCCCAGACGGTGATCTTCGGCTCCACCCAGACCGGCGTCGGCCTGGCCGAGGACCTGTCACGGGGCATGGTCGACCGGTTCCGGTCCCTGCCGATGGCCCGCTCGGCCGTGCTCGCCGGCCGCACCGTCTCCGACACCGTCCGCAACCTGTTCGTGGTCAGCCTCATGCTGGTGGTGGGCACACTGGTCGGGTTCCGCTTCCACGCCGGCGTCGTGCCGGCCCTCGGCGCGGTCGGTCTCGCCCTTGCCTTCGGGCTGGCCTTCTCCTGGATCTCGGCCCTCATCGGCCTGTCGGTTGGCGACGTCGAGTCGGCCCAGGCGGCCGGCTTCGTCTGGGTGTTCCCGCTGGTGTTCGCCAGCTCCGCCTTCGTCCCGGTGGAGAGCATGCCCGGCTGGCTGCAGGTGTTCGTCAAGGCCAACCCGGTGACGATCACCGTCAACGCGCTGCGCGCGCTCTCCCTTGGCGGGCCGACCGCCCGCCCGGTGCTGCAGTCGCTGGCCTGGATCGTCGGCATCCTGCTGGTGTTCGTCCCGCTGGCCGTCAACCGCTACCGCCGCGCCGCCGGGTAGGCTGGAGCGGCGGCCAACTATCGGCGTCGCGTGCGGTAGCCTCGATCGTTGGCAAGCACCGGCGCGTGCGCGCCGGGCATACTTGGCCGACGTTCCAGAGAGACCCTACGACCGGCAAGGCAAGGAGAACCTAGATGAAGGGCAAGTTCGGCATTGCCGTCGGCCTGGCGGCCGGCTACGTGCTCGGCACCCGCGCTGGCCGCGAGCGGTACCAGCAGCTCACGGCCTCGGCCAAGCGGTTCGCGGACGAGCCGAGCCTGACGCGGCTCCAGGAGGAGCTGAACGGCCTGTTCGGGTCGGGCAGGCAGGCGACCGGCGGCTCGTCGGACACCACCGTCGAACGCGCCTGAGGCCCCCACCCCCCGATGGTGTCGGGAGTATGCGGGGGGCGCCGCCCCCCGCGGTTGTAAGGTGGAGCCGACCATGACAAACGGTGCCATCTCCCGACGTGAGCTGCTGCGCCTTGCCGGCGTCGGCGGGGGCGCGCTGGGACTGGGGGCGCTGCTGGCCGCCTGTAGCGGCGACGAGCCGGACGGAGGGTCCGGCTCGGCGCCGGCCGGCTCGATGAAGGCGCTGCAGGCCGACGCCACACAGCTCTCCCTGCTCGGGGCCCAGAGCCAGCTTCCGGTCGGCGCCGTCCTGTACACCTTCGGCCTGGCCACCCCCGACAACCGGTTGGTGGCGGGCGGCTCGCCGCAGGTCTGGGTGGCAAGGGACGACACCGGCAGGGCGGCCGGACCCTTCCCGACCCGGTGGTTCGAGCTCGGCGCCTACCAGAAGACCGGCGACAGGTCGCCCCGCAGCCCGCTCACCGGCTTCTACGGCGCCCAGCTGGAGCTGCCCGAGGCCGGCAACTGGATCATGGCCGCCGCCATCGACCTGGACGGCGGCCGGGCCGTCGGGCAGGGGGCGGTCTCCGTGGCCGCCACGGTCCCGGCGGCCGTCGGCGGCAAGGCCAAGCCGCTGGCCACGCCGGTGGCCACCACCGCGGCCGGTCGCAAGAAGATCTGCACCCGCGACCCGGCCTGCCCGCTGCACGAGATCTCGCTCGACGACGCGCTGCGGGCCGGCCGCCCGACGGTGGTCAACTTCGGCACCCCCCTGCTCTGCACCAGCCAGATCTGCGGGCCGGTCGTCGACGAGCAGATGGTGGTCGCCGACAAGCTCGGCGGCAAGGCGAGCTTCGTGCACATCGAGATCTACCCCAGCCGCTCGCCGGCCAAGCCGGTCCGCGCCCTCACCGACTACGGCTTCAACACCGAGCCGTGGCTGCTGGTCGTCGACCGCGACGG
>DATHIG010000211.1:0-3262 GCA_035490035.1 Actinomycetes bacterium | reverse complement strand
GGCCCCGCCGAAGGCCGCCCCCTCCCCCAAGGAGTTATTTTACCTAGTCTGATAGGGATTCCCCACCCACAATAGGACTTTAGGTCATCCGAAGGGGTAACTATTCAGGGCCGGTCGCCGCGCGGCGATCGGTTTGACCGTCGGATGGCTGGTGTAGCTGTGCCCTATGGCGCAAGGGCAAGTGGGTTTGACGTATTGAGATAGCGGGTGTCCCGTGAGGTGTCGCTGGTCAGCGCCCGGGGATGGCGAGGTTGGCCACGGTCGGGTCGGGTGCACGCAGCAGCCGAGCCAGGAGGTCGACGGGGTCGTGGCCTTGCTGGCTGGCGGTGCGCACCACGCTGGTGCGCGCCTGCCAGGTGGCGGCCCCGGTCCAGGTGCGGTTGCCGCCCCAGGTCTTGCGGGTCACGACCGCGGGGCGGATGGCGTGCTCGGCGCGCCAGTTGGTCGCCTCGACATCGGGGGCATGAAGGAAGGTGAACAGGTGGGCGCGTTCCCGGGCCAGGTGGTTCAGCAGCCGGCGGTTGGGCGGGTAGCGGGTCGCCCCGGCCACCAGCTTGTCGACCCTGGCCCCTAGATCGTTGATCGGTAATTCGGTGCAGCTCAGGGGTGGTACGGCGTTGGCGTGAAGGCTGAAGAGTGCCCAGGATCAGCGTGTTCGCACACGTCAGACCATGGAGGTCTTCGTGATCGCCGACCTGGACACCCTTCTTATCGCACTGTATGTGGAACTCACCGACCGGGTCATCCCCGCAGTTGGCCATGGTCGCCGCGGCCCAGGTCGTCCCTTGCAGGTGACCGATGCCGAGCTGGTCTGCCTGGCCGTCGCCCAGGTGTTGCTGCGCTACAACGACGAACGCCACTGGCTGCGGGCCGCTCCCAACCGGGTGGGACACCTGTTCCCCCGCCTGCTTGGCCAAAGCGAGTACAACCAGCGGCTCAAGGACCTGGCGCCACTGATGGACGCCGCGCTGCGGTGGCTGGCCGCCCACACCCCGGGGTCGGCGGAGCTGCTGCGGCTGCTGGACGGCACGCCGGTGGGCTGCGGCCAGTCCAGGATCACCGCCAAGCGCTCCGACCTGTTCGGCTACGCCGGCTACGGCTATGAGAGCTCCCACAGCCGCTACTACTGGGGCGTCAAGCTCCTGCTGCTGGTCACCGCCGACGGGACGGTCACCGGGTTCGGCCTGGCCAACCCCAAGCTGGTGGGCGAACGACAGGCCGTCCGGCAGCTGTTGTCCGCCCAGCCGGCCAACCGTCCACCAGCCGGCAGCGCTGTGGTCACCGACAAGGGCCTGGCTGGGCAGGAGACCGAGGCGTTCTTCGCCGACCTGGACCTGCTGCTGATCCGCCCGGCTCGCACCGACGAACACCAGCCCCGCCCCTTTCCCAACTGGCTGCGCCAACGGGTAGAGGCGGTCATCTGGACCCTGAAGCGCCAGCTCGGCCTGGAACACCACGGTGGGCGTGTCCCCGCCGGCTTGTGGGCCCGCGTCGTCCAGCGCCTGCTCGCCCTCAACACTGCGATCTGGCACAACTGGACGATCGGGGCGCCGGTCAAGCGCTCCTTGATCGCCTACGATCACTGACCCGCCTGACCAGCGGTGAATTCCCGGTCAACGATCTAGGCGCCTGGCCTCGGCGGCCAGCGTGGCCGCATCCAGGGTGCCGGCGTCGCGGGCCTCCCGCAGCGCCAGCGCGTGCTCCAGGATGCGGCGCACCGCGTGCGGGGTCTTGGCCTGCCCCCGGTCGGCGTCGGCCAGCAGCTCACGGCAGCGCCGCAGCAGGTGCGCCAGGCAGGTCTGGTGGGTGGCGTTCTGGAAGCGGCGGTATGGCGCCCAGCCGTCGCGTTCCAGCACGCCGGCGTAGCCCTCGCCCAGCACCGCCGCGGCGTCGGTGTAGCCACGACCGTGGGCGATCCGGTAGACGGTGACCTGCGCACCCGCAAACGCCCACAGCCACGCCCGAGCGCCGCCGACCCGCCAGCCGGTCTCATCAGGGGCGACCACCGGGCTGGCCCGCACCCCCTGGACCAAGGCCTGATAGGTCGGCTGACAGCGCCGGGCGGCGCGGGCGATGGCCTGGGTGATCCCGCCCGGGGTGACCTGAAGGCCGAGGTGGCCAAGCAGCCTGGCGACCTTGCCGGCCGGCATGCCCAAGCCCTTGCTGAGCCAGGCCGCCAACGCCACCACCCGGGGGCCAAGCTGGGTGCCGGCCGCGCCCAGCGCATCCGAGGTCTGCGCCGGGTGGCGGGGCTGCACCCTGCGGCCGCACGACCGGCAGCGGCCGACCTGGACCTGGTAGCAGGTCACCAGCGGCCGGGTGGGCGGCAGCTCCTCCTGATACTGCATCGCCACCCGTTCGGTGACCAGCTCGCCGCCGCAGCCCGGGCAGCACCCCGGCAACCCCACCGCCACGACCTGGTCGACGTGCTCGGGCGGGCGCCGGTGGGCGCGGGTGCCGTAGGCCGCGCCGGGCTTGCGGCCGGCACGCTTGGGGTTGGCGATGGGGTCGCCTTTGGAGAACGGGGCGGCCTGGCGCTTGGCCGCCCGGCGCAACGCCTCCACCTCACCGCGCAACCGCTCGTTGATCTCCTGGAGCCGTTCGCGTTCGGCCCGCAGCCGCTTGTTCTCCCCACCCAGCCGTTCGCGTTCGGCCTCCAGCCGCTCATGCTCGCGCTCCAGCCGCTGCTGCTCCTCTCGCAGTGCGGCGTTCTCGTCCTCAAGCCGAGTGATCCGCTCGCGCAGCCCACCCACGCCAGCCGGATCCCGACCGGTCTGCACACCCGTGGCCACCCTCACCATGAGGCCGAAGGCTACAACCAGCCCATCCGGCGTCAAGCACCCGCTATCTCAATACGGTTTGACTTGCGTTCGTGGCCGAGGTTGCCGGCCCGGCAAGTGATCTGGCGTCCCAGCGCGTAACCTTGGCGGACCAACCAGCGCAGACCGTCTGTCAGCCCGAACAGGCCCCGACGGCAGTACGGCAAGCTCCGCGTGTGTCATGGGAGAGCGACGAGCGCGGGCAGTGAGGTCACTGATGCCACGAACAAGAGGCTGGGTCTCCACGCCCGATCGTGGCGGCACGCCGATCCCCGAGCCGGGCAGGCGCCGCACCGAGGAGCGCATCCGCCGTCATGCCGAGCAGCACTTCGCCGGCTGCTACACCCGGCTCGAGATCCGCTTCCACGGCCAGTTCTGCTACATCAACGCCTACACCGAACCGGTGCCGCCCCCTGCCGGCTGGCCGCCGGCGGACTGGCAGG
>DATHIG010000210.1:0-3072 GCA_035490035.1 Actinomycetes bacterium | reverse complement strand
CGGTGTGCAGCTGCAGGGTGTGGCTCAGGTTGACGATCGCGTGGACCAGCGCGGTGTCCTCGCGACCCCGGCCGATCCCGTCAACGAACGCCTTGTCGATCTTGAGCATGTCGATCGGGAAGCGGCGCAGGTAGCTGAGCGAGGAGTAGCCGGTGCCGAAGTCGTCGATGGCCAGGAGCACGCCGAGCCCCTTGAGCTCCCGCAGCCGCCGGCTCATGGTCTCGATATCGGTCATCAGCACCGTCTCGGTGATCTCGAGGGTGAGCAGTCGCGGCACCAGCCTCGAGGTCTCCAGGGCCTGCTCAACCTCGTCGACCAGGCTCTGCTCCTCGAGCTGCCTGCCGGACAGGTTCACGTGGAGGGCCAGCGGCGGCGCGTCCGGGAACCGGTCCTGCCAGCGCCGGGCCTGCTGGCAGGCCTCCAGCAGCACCCAGCGGCCGATCGGCCCGATCATGCCCCGCTCCTCGGCCAGCGGGATGAACGCCAGCGGCGGGAGCAGGCCCCTGGTCGGGTGGTTCCAGCGGACCAGCGCCTCCACCCGGGTGATCCGGCCGGAGACCAGCTCGACGATCGGCTGGTAGTGCAGGACCAGCTCGCCGCGGTCGGTGGCGTGCCGCAGCTCGGCCTCCAGCTCCAGCCGCTGCAGCATGTCGGCGTGCATGTCAGGGCGGAACAGCTCGAAGCGGTCCTTGCCGCCGGCCTTGGCCGCGTACATGGCCACGTCGGCGTTTCGCAGCAGCTCGTCGACGTCGAGGGCCCCTGGCTGGGCGACGGCGACGCCGATGCTGGACTTGATCGGGATCGTCCGGCCGTTGAGGCCGAACGGCTTGTGCAGCGTGTCGAGGATCCGGCCGGCCACCGTCTCGGCCGCCTCGGCGTCGGTGACCCGCTCCAGCAGCACGGCGAACTCGTCGCCGCCGAGGCGGGCGGCGGTGTCGGCTGGCCGCAGGCAGCCCTGGAGCCGTCTGGCCGCGGCCACCAGCAGCTGGTCGCCGGCGGCGTGGCCGAGGCTGTCGTTGACGTTCTTGAAGTCGTCCAGGTCGATGAACAGGATGGCCAGGTCGCCCGGTCCCGAGCGGGCCAGGGCATGCTCGACCCGCTCGGCGAACAGCGTCCGGTTGGCCAGGCGGGTCAGGCCGTCATGGAACGCCTGGTGGACCAGCTGCTCCTCGAGCTCCTTGCGGTCGGAGACATCCCGCGTGTTCAGCACCAGACCGCGCACGTTGGGGTCCTCGAGCAGGTTGGCCGCGACCGTCTCGCTGTACAGCCAGGTGCCGTCGCGGTGGCGCACCCGCCAGGTCTCCGCGGGCGTCACCCCCGGCCGCAGCGCCGCCTGCGCCACGAACCTGGCCACCCGCTCGCGGTCGTCGGGATGCACGAGGGTGAGCGGGTCGCCGTTGACCAGGTCGCCGGGGTCGTAGCCGAGCACGCGCCTGACCGACTCGCTGTGGTAGCGGACGCCGCCGTCGGCGTCGACGATGCTGATCACGTCGGAGGAGTTCTGGACCAGCGACCGGAAACGTTCCTCGCTGGCTCGAAGCGCCCGCTCGGCCGCCTTGCGCTCGTCGACCTCGGCGGTCAACGCCTCGTACGCCCGGGCGAAGTCCTTGCGCACCCGCTGGCGCAACGAGAGGGCAAGGGCCAGCCCAACCACCAGGACCAGCCCGCTCAAGCCGACCAGCAGGCGCTCGGAGCTGGTCCTGGCGCGGAGGGTCCCGCTGAGCGCGCCGAAGAACTCCTGCTCCTTGGTGTCGTACAGCTGCTTGACGCTGACGATGACGTCGCGGATGGCCGGGCGCATCCTCCTGACCTGGTTGCGCAGGTTCGCCTCGGTCGGCTTGGCCTTGGCTCTGGCCAGGGCCTGGTCGACCACGCGCAGGTCCTCGTCGACCCCGCGGAGCGTTTCCTTGACCATCGGGTCGTTGTCACCGAGGCCGTCCGCCAGGTACAGCTGGTTGCCGAGCAGCGCGCGCCGGACCTGGGTGCCGCGCAGGTCCAAGGTGGTCGGCAGCTCCTCGACCTCGACGTTGAGCAGCAACGCCTCGCGCTGCACGTTGACCAGGGCGCCGGTCAGGAAGGTGACCTTGCCGAAGATGGCCGTGCTGCGGTTGACGTTGACGTAGGCCTGCAGGATCAGCACCTCGACCCCGAGGATGAGCACCACCAGCACGCCGCCCAGGGCGAGCTGCAGCGGGCTGCGACGCCGGCGCAGGATGTGCCCGGGGTTGACGGCCCCCCTGGCATTCCTGGCCGGCGTCAGCCCGAGCCGACGGCGCCGGATGGTCATCGCCCTAGGCGAGCTTCATGCTGGCGACGCTCCAGATCCACAGGTCCGGGTTGCGGCCGAGGCTGGAGGCGTCAGGGAACACGATCCGGATCGGGCCGGAGCGATCGATCGGCATGTGCTTGCCGTCGGCCTTGGTGGCCAGCAGCATCTGCGAGCTGCGGACGTCCTCCAGCTTGAAGTCGACTTTGTAGTCGTCGAGCGCGAGCATGCTGACCTTGCTCGCCGACTCCGGGACACCGGCCACCGCCAGCAGGTCGGCCATCAGGACGCCCTCGAACATCACCCGCCGCTTGAGGAAGGGCTCGGCTGCCTCCAGCCGGACCCTCCGCATCTTCTCGATGCTGGCAAGGTCGAGCTGAAGCTGCCTGCCCTTGTTGCGGGTGCCGATGGCGCCCGACATGGTCAGCACGACCTCGCCGGTCGGCGCCGAGATCTTCTCCCCCGCCGCCAGGCTGCCGTCGTCGACCACCAGCGGCGATGAGACGTCGGTTTTGGACGCCTGCGGCGCCTTGTCCTCCTTGCCGCCGCAGGCCGCCACGGCCAGGGCCACCACCAGCGCGACAAGGATCAGCCGAATTCTGCGTTCCACGGGTTCCCTCCCCAAGGACCGATGACCATCTCTCTTGGTCTTGTTTCGGCAGATCGCCGGCTCGGATGAGCGCCCGGGTATGCTGACCCTCCTCCGGATCGGTGACGGGTGACCGGCCCGGACGAGGTGCCGGCGGGCGTGGCCACGGTGACCGTCCCGGCCGGCGACTACCTGGTGTTCGCCGCCCGCGGCGAGA
>DATHIG010000209.1:0-6784 GCA_035490035.1 Actinomycetes bacterium | reverse complement strand
CAGAACCAGGATGTGGCGGCTGTGGTGGTGCCGGCCACCCAGGACCAGGAGCCGGCGGCGGCGGAGATGCCGGCCACCCAGGATCAGGATGCGGTGGCTCTGGAGGCCACCCAGCCCCAGCAGCCGGCGGCTGCAGCCACGCCGGCCGGGTCGGCCCATCGGCGGGCGGCTGCGCGCCCCCGGGGGGTGTCGGTCCCGAGCCGCCGGAGGCCGTGGGTGTCACGAGGCCGGTTCACCGGCGCGGGACTCGACGTCCTCCGGGGACAGGCGGCGGAAGGACCGCCGGGGCCGGTCCCGTTCGAGCAGGGCGACCTCGAGGCGCGAGCCCGACTCGCCCGCCGTGCCCGTCTGGCGCAGGACCCGCATGGCCAGCTGCAGGGCGCCGTCCAGGTCCAAGCCCTCGTCGTAGCTGCGCTGCAGCTCCGCGTTCAGGTCCTCGGACTGGCCGCCCATGGCCAGGAAGCCCTTGCGGTCGAAGACGTTGCCGTCGAAGACGACGTGGTACAGGGAGTTGGGCGCCCCGTCGATGCCGACCTCGGCCACGCACAGCTCGACCTCGTAGGGCTTGAACTCCTGGATGAAGATCTGCCCCAGGGTCTGGGAGTAGGCGTTGGCGATCGACTGGGAGCTGACGTCCTCGCGGCCGTAGGCGTACCCACGGATGTCGGCCAGGCGGACCCCGGCCTGGCGCAGGTTCTCGAACTCCGAGAACCGCCCGACGGCGGCGAAGGCGATCCGGTCGTACAGCTCGGCCACCTTGTGCAGGTGGGTCGACGGGTTCTCGGCCACGAAGGCGATCCCGCCGGCGTACTCCAGCACGATCAGCGGCCGGCCCCTGGCGATGCCCTTGCGGGCGTAGTCGGCCTTGTCCTTGGTGATCTGCTCGGCCGGGACGTAGAAGGGGACGCTCACCGGTCAGCCCTCCCCTCTGGTCCGGGCTGCCATCACCCGTTCGGCCGCCTTGCGCAGCTCGTCGTCGGCCACCCGCTGGTAGCCGCGCCCGGTCACCGTCGCCACCACCGGGAAGATGCCACGGACCAGGTCGGGCCCGCCGGTGCCGGCGTCCTCGTCGGCCGCGTCGTAGAGCGCCTCCATCAGCACGTCGACCGCGACGTCGGCGTCCATGTCCGACCGGTAGCGCTTCTTCAGGCTGGCGCGGGCGTCCTTGCCGCCCGACCCGGTGGCGTGGTAGTCGGCGTCCTCCCAGCGGCCTCCGGTGACGTCGTAGCGGAAGATGCGGCCGGTGTTCCGGCGGCTGTCGTAGCCGCAGAACAGCGGCAGCACGACCAGGCCCTGCATGGCCAGGGGGAGGTTGCTCCTGACCATCTGGCCGAGCTTGTTGGCCTTGCCCTCCAGCGACAGCGGGAAGCCTTCGATCTTCTCGTAGTGCTCCAGCTCGGTCTGGAACAGGCGCACCATCTCGATCGCCGGCCCGGCCGCCCCGGCGATCGCCACCGCCGAGAACTCGTCGGCCGGGAAGACCTTCTCGATGTCCCGCTGGGCGATGGTCATCCCCTCGGTCGCCCGCCGGTCCCCACCCATGGCCACCCCGTCGGCGAAGCGGATCGCCGCCACCGTGGTCCCGTGCGGCACCTCGGGCATCGTCCCACCCGATCCCCGAACCTCCAGCAACTCCGGCGCATACGCCCGCAACGCGTCCACGAACGACGGGCTGAACAGCTTCGGCCCCTCGAACGGGTTCCTCACGCCGGCCTCTTCTCGACCTGCGCGAGCACCTCGCGAATCCTCGCCTGGCGCCGCGTCCCCATGTGCGGGTAGACCGCGACCATCAACTCGATTGCCTCCTGGTTTCGACAGACGATCCACTGTGAGATTGGCTTGTGCTTCGGGTCCTTCCGCTGGCGCACCTCTCCAAGACCCCGACCCCGGTTACGTGCTGGAGTCGTTCGATGATGTCGCGGTCGGTCATGCAGACCGTGACACGAGCATAGACATATGGGCCATACTTCGCCGTCTTGCGCGTCGTGACGAAGAAGCAACCCTCGCCCTCGAGGATTCCCGCCACCCAGCCCAGCTCAAGGTCAGACATCTGGTTTGGACCGCTGATGCGGCCGGTCCAGAGCGGCGGCGCGCCAATACGGGCCATATTGTCAATGCAACCCGACTTATCTAATTCCTATTCTCCCCCCTTCTGTACATATTGCTTAACGAATTCCTCTGCGTTTTCTTCCAGGACGTCGTCGATTTCGTCAAGCAGGGCGTCGAGCTCTTCCTTGAGCTCCTCGCCCTTCTCCTGGATGTCGGCGGACGCCTGGGTCTCTTCCTGCTCGGCGTCCTGCTTGCCTGGCGTGCGCCGCTTCTGCTCGGCGCCGCCGCCGCTGTCTTTGGCCATCGTGCCTCCCTGGACGAGCGTTGAGGCGATTGTTTCATGCCCGGCCACCGTCGTCGCAGACGCGCGGGCGGTCTGTGGACGGGCTAGGCCTGGAGATTTCGTATCAGGTCCTCGGCGGTGGGGCTGGCGTCGAGGACGGCTGCGGTGTGGGCGGCGGTGCCCCGGGTCGGCTCGAGCATGGGGACCCGCTGCAGGGTCTCCCGGCCGATGTCGAAGATGATCGCGTCCCAGCCGGCGGCCGCGATCTGGGGGGCGTACCTGGCCAGGCAGCGGCCGCGGAAGAACGCCCTGGTGTCGTCGGGAGGCTCGGTCACGGCCCTGGTGACCTCCTGCTCGGCGACCAGGCGCTCGACCCGGCCGGCGGCAGCCAGCCGGTAGTACAGGCCCTTGTCCAGGCGCACATCGTGGAACTGGAGATCGACCAGGGCGAGCTTGGCGTCCTCCCACTCCAGCCCGTCGCGGTCGGCGATCTGCCGCATGAGCTGGTACTTGGTCGCCCAGTCGACGGTCCGGGCGGCCTTGAGCGGGTCGTCCTCGAGCTGGGCGAGCACGGCCTCCCAACGCTCGAGGACCTCGATCTGCCAGTGGCTGGTCTCCCGGTCCTTGAGGTAGGTCTTGGCGGCGTCCAGGTAGTGCCACTGGATCTCGCAGGCGGTCAGGCGGCGGCCGTCCTTGCGCTCGACCGTCGTCCGCAGGGTGGGGTCCTTGGCGATCGCCCGCAGCGCCTGGACCGGGTTGGCCAGCTGCCACTCGTCGCCGGGGATGGTGCCGTCCTCGATCATGTTCAGCACGATGGCCAGCGACCCGGTCTTCAGGAAGGTGGCCACCTCGTTCATGTTGGCGTCGCCGATGATCACGTGCAGGCGCCGGTAGCGCTCTGGGTCGGCATGGGGCTCGTCGCGGGTGTTGACGATCGGTCGCTTGAGGGTCGTCTCCAGGCCGACCTCGACCTCGAAGAACTGCGAGCGCTGGGCGATCTGGAAGGCGACCGAGCCGTCGTGGTGGTCGCGGACCAGGCTGCCGGCGCCGGCGAACACCTGCCGGCTGACCAGGAACGGGGTCAGGTCGCGGACGATCCGGGCGAACGGGGTCGCCCGGTCGACCAGGAGGTTCTCGTGGGTGCCGTAGGAGGTGCCCTTGCCGTCGGTGTTGTTCTTGTAGACCTGGATGCGCCGGCCGCCAGGGGCCAGCTCGGCCGCCCGGCGGGCAGACTCGGCCAGGATCCGCTCCCCCGCCTTGTCGAAGATGACCAGGGTGCGCGGGTCCAGGCACTCGGGTGAGGAGTATTCCGGGTGGGCGTGGTCGACGTAGTAGCGGGCGCCGTTGGTCAGGATGACGTTGGCAAGGCCCAGGTCGTCCTCGGCCGGGGTCTCCGGCTCGCGGGCGGCCTCGAAGCCGCGGGCGTCCCGCAGGGGCGACTCCTCCTCGTAGTCCCAGCGGACCTTGCGGCCCCGGCCCGAGAAGGCGTTGACCAGGAGGCTGGAGGCCAGCACCGGGTTGGAGTCGGGCGCGCCGGGCACGGTGATGCCGTACTCGGTCTCGATGCCCATGACCTTGGTGATGGCCATCTGGATTCCCTCCCCCGGAGCGCTCCCCCGGCCAAAGCCTACAGGTACTGGCCGGCGTTGACCTGCTCGATGGTGCGCCCGAGGTCCTTGGAGTTGCCGCCTTCGATCAGGGTCCGCACGTAGACGATGCGCTCGCCCTTCTTCCCGGAGATCCGCGCCCAGTCGTCGGGGTTGGTGGTGTTGGGCAGGTCCTCGTTCTCCTTGAACTCGTCGGTCACGGCGGCGAACAGGTCGGCCGCCTTGATGCCCTTCTCGCTGGTCTCCAGGAACCGCTTGATGGCCATCTTCTTGGCCCGGCTGACGATGTTCTCGATCATCGCCCCGGAGTTGAAGTCCCTGAAGTACAGGATCTCCTTGTCGCCGTTGGCGTAGGTGACCTCCAGGAAGCGGTTCTCGTCGGCGTCGGAGTACATCCGCTTGACGCCCTCGTCGATGATCCGGACCAGGGCGGCCTCGCGGTCGCCGCCGGTCGACTCGACCACGTCCTCGGCCAGCGGCAGGGAGGCCAGCAGGTACTTGGAGAAGATGTCGCGGGCGGCGCCGGCGTTGGGCCGCTCGATCTTGATCTTCACGTCCAGGCGGCCAGGCCGCAGGATCGCCGGGTCGATCATGTCCTCGCGGTTGGAGGCGCCGATCACGATCACGTTCTTGAGCTGCTCCACCCCGTCGATCTCGCTCAGCAGCTGGGGAACGATGGTGTTCTCAACGTCGGAGGACACGCCCGAGCCGCGGGTGCGGAAGATCGAGTCCATCTCGTCGAAGAACACGATCACCGGCACACCCTCGCTGGACTTCTCCTTGGCCCGCTGGAAGATCAGCCGGATCTGGCGCTCGGTCTCCCCGACGTACTTGTTGAGCAGCTCGGGGCCCTTGATATTGAGGAAGTAGCTGCGCCCGCTCGGCTGGCCGGTCACCTCGGCGACCTTCTTGGCCAGCGAGTTGGCCACCGCCTTGGCGATCAGGGTCTTGCCGCAGCCCGGGGGGCCGTACAGCAGGATGCCCTTGGGCGGCTTGAGCTGGTGCTCGGCGAACAGGTCGGCGTGCAGGAACGGCAGCTCGACCGCGTCGCGGATCTGTTCGATCTGGTCGGCCAGGCCGCCGATGTCCTGGTAGGAGATGTCGGGCACCTCTTCCAGGATCAGCTCCTCGACCTCCGGCTTGGGCAGGTGTTCGAGCACGAAGCCGGAGCGGACGTCCAGCAGCAGCGAGTCGCCGGCCCGCAGGGTGCGGTTGCGCAGCGGCTCGCCGATCTGCACGACCCGCTCCTCGTCGGCGTTGCCGATGACCAGCGCCCGGTCCAGCCCGAGCATCTCCTTGAGCTGGACGACCTCGCCCTGGATCTCGTAGGTGCAGGCCTCGACCACGTTGAGGGCCTCGTTGAGCATCAGCTCCTGGCCCGGTTGGAGCGACTTGGGGTCGATCTCGGGGTGGACGTTGACCCGCAGCTTGCGGCCGCCCGAGGAGATGTTGATGGTGCCGTCGTCGTTGACGCCGAGGAACACCCCGAAGCCTGAGGGCGGGGCGGTGAGCTTCTCGACCTCTTCCTTGAGGGCGATGATCTGCTCTCTGGCCTCCCTGAGGGTGGCGGCCAGGCGTTCGTTCTGGGAGAGCGCCTGCGCGAGCTGGCCCTTGGTCTCGAGCAGTCGTTCCTCGAGCACGCGGACCTGGCGCGGCGAGTCCTGTAGGCGGCGGCGGAGCAAGGCCGTCTCCTCCTCGAGCAACTGGATCTGCCGCTGCAGCTCGCTTGGTTCCAGGGCCTCTTCGGGGTTGGGATCGGGGTCGCGACGGGAACGGGACTGCCTGGAGCGGTCGGCGTCCTTCACGTGAGTCCCCCCTTCGGCGGTGGTGGAGGCTACCGATGGATGGCTAGGTAGACTTGCCTAAACCCTATCGGCTCTTCCAATAGCGCGCTTGTGACCAAATCTGGAGTAGCCCGCCGAGACGCGCCAGGGAACGCATCGAGGTCGGGGGGTCGCCAACTGTTCGGGGGACACGGAAGTCATCCCATGGCCATGCTACCCGGCCTTCCCGACCAGCGGCGGGAACTCCCGTTGAGCAGCACAAACACCCTCCACAGTTGCCACGACCGGGCCGCCTGTCGACGGCGGCCCGGTCGTGTATCGGCGCTGGGTCAGGCGTCCTTGATGGCGTCCTTGACGTTCTCGCCGGCCTGCTTGAGGCTGGACTCGGCCTGGTCGGCGCGACCCTGGGCCTCCAGCTCCTCGTCGTCGGTGGCCCGGCCGACGGTCTCCTTGGCCTTGCCCTTCAGGTCTTGGCCCTGGTTGCGCAGCTTGTCATCGGTGCCCATGCAGGCATCACCTCCAGGCGCTGGCGTGCCCCCTGATCTCCCCACCCAAACTGGTCAGCGGATCGGGCCGGGGGCTGGCCAGGGGCCGTCGACGCGCCGGGCCGAGACCAGGAAACCGGTGTGGCCGACCATGCGGTGCTCGGGCCGGACGGCCAGGCCGTCGACGTGCCAGGGGCGGAAGATCGCCTCCGAGGTCTCGATCAGGCCGAAGCCGCCCGAGCTCTCCAGGGCCTGGACGGCCCGCATGACCTGGGGCACGGTGGCCACGAAGCAGACCAGCGTCCCGCCGGGGGCGAGGGCGTCGGCCGCGCCCGGCACCACCAGCCAGGGTTCGAGCAGGTCGAGCAGGACCCGGTCGACCTGCCCGAGGGTGGTGATGCCCGAGACCACGTCTCCCTCGTGCAGCTGGAAGCCCTCCGGAGGCTTGCCGAACCAGCTCTCGAGGTTGCGTCTGGCGGTGGCGGCGAAGTCGGGCCGCAGCTCGAAGGAATGGAGCCGCCCGCCGGGGGCGAGCGCCTGCAGCAGGGCGATCGAGAGCGCCCCCGACCCGGCGCC
>DATHIG010000208.1:0-5585 GCA_035490035.1 Actinomycetes bacterium | reverse complement strand
CAACTCGTGAGCGCTCCCAGCCGTGGTTACGGTATTCGCCCAGGATCGGGCGATCGCGCTAGGCTTCCCGGCCATGGCCCCAGAGCTGCTGGGCGACCGCTATGAGGTCCTCCGGCCCATCGGTACCGGCGCCCTCACCAGGTTGGTGGAGGCGTGGGACCGGCGCCAGCATCGCCGCGTCGCCCTCAAGGTCCTGACCCAGGAGCTGGCCGGCGACACAGCGTTCCTGGAGCGGCTCGAGCGCGAGACCCAGACCGCGGCCAGCCTCGTCCACCCCAACATCGCGGCCGTGTATGGGGTGGGGTGGGAGGCCGGGACCGGGTTCGTGGTCACCGAGCTGGTGGATGGGTCCAGCCTGCACGACATGCTGGTCGTCCGGGGGCCGCTGCCTGCAGCCGGCGCTGCCAGGATCGCCAGCAGCGTGTGCGCCGCCCTGGCCGCCGCTCATGCCCGCGGCGTGGCCCATGGCCATCTCACCTCGTCCAATGTGCTGCTGACCATCGACGGCCGGGTAAAGGTGACCGACTTCCGCCTCGCCCAGGCAGCCTGTCCTTCGGGCGCCCTGACCGACCCGGCTGGCGATCTGGCGGGGCTTGGCCGTTGTCTGGCTGCGATGCTGACCGGCCGGGAATCGGCCGCCGGTACGCCGATCGGGCTCGGGCCCCAGGTGCCCGCCGAGCTGGCCGCGGTCGTGAACCGCACGACCGGCGACCCGCAAAGCTCCCACGGTTCAGCCGCCGACCTCGTCCACGACCTGAACCGGTTCCTGGCTGACGTCCGCCCTGGCATCGCCCATACGGCCCAGACGGCTCCCGCGACCCACCACAACCCACTGGGTCTGGCCGCTCCGCCTTCGCGCTCGCCCGGCCAGCTCGTGCCGGTAGCGGCCGCCGGGCCGGCACGCAGGGTCGCGGCCGCCGTGGGACCGCCATTGGCCCGCCGACGCCGCGCCCTGACCCTGACCGTCGGCCTGGTCGTGGCTTGCTTGGGGGCGACCGCCGGACTGCTCGGCCGCCAGTCACCCGGGCCGCTCGCCAACCAGGCGTTGACGCCGGCGTCGAGCTCGTTCCTGGCCACCACAACCAGCCAGCCGACGACCAGTCGGGCCTCGGCCACGACCGCGTCCCCAACCACCGTGGTTGCCGACGCGTCGTCCCCGGCGACCTCGCAACAGACGACCACTGGTCAGCTCGTCGTCCCAGGCCAGCGGGTCGTTCCCGATGTGGTGGGGCTGCACCGCCAGGAGGTGACCGAAGTCCTTGCCCGGGCACAGCTCGGCGTCCAGCTCATCTCGATCCAGGTCAGCGATTCCAGGCAGGTCCAGCGGGTGGTCGGGCAGCGGCCCCCGGCCGGCCATGTCCTGCCAGCCGGATCAGCGGTAACCGTATTCATCGGCAGCCGCAGGCCAACCGCCTGAAAGGGAGTCGGAGAGCCACCCCCGGCCTGGTGACCTTGGAAGCGCCTTGCGCTCCTGGCGGACGCACGGCTCAGTACTGGTTGCACACGCCGCAGAGCGGCCGTCACCGCGTGACCGGTCAGCCGGGCAGGCGCAGCCAGCGGTAGCCGAACCCGTCCAGGGCCAGGGGCTGGCCGGTCTTGGCCGGCCCGTAGCGCTGGTCGCCGAGGAGCTCGGCCATCGGGCCGCCGGTCTCGATGTCGCCCATCTCGACGCCGACCTGGACCCGCTCGGGGCCGAGGTTGTGCAGCACGAGCACCCCCTGCCCTTGCCAGTCGCAGCGGTGGGCCAGCACCGCGGGCTGGTCGGTCTCCAGGACCCGCCAGGCCCCCCAACCAAGCTCCGGCAGCTCCTTGCGGGTCCTGATGGCCCGCTCCATCCAGTTCAGCAGCGACCCGGGGTCGCGGCGCTGCGTCGCCACGTTGACCTTGTCGGGCCCATATGGGCCGTCGGTGACCAGCGGGACGGCCGGGTCGCCGGTGGTGAAGCCGGCGTTGGGGCCGGCGGTCCACTGCATGGCCACCCGGACCGCGCCGCGGCCCTCGACCCGCTGGTCGTCGCCCAGGCCGATCTCCTCCCCGTACAACAGCACCGGGCTGCCGGGCAGGGTGAACAGCAGGCTGTAGAGCAGCTCGATGCGGTCCCGGTCGCCGTCCAGCATGGTGGGCACGCGGCGGCGGATGCCCCGGCCGAAGCTGCGCATATCCGGGTCGGGGGCCAGGGCGGCGAACACCTCCTCGCGCTCGGCGTCGGTCAGCTTGTCGAGGGTCAGCTCGTCGTGGTTCTTGATGAAGTTGGCCCACTGGTTGGCCTCGGGAACCGGTGGCAGCTCCCGCAGGGCGGCCACGATCGGGGCTGGGTCCTGGCGGACCAGGGCCAGGACCACGTGCTGGTTGAGGATGAAGTTGAACAGCATGTGCATCTCGTCGCCGCCCTCGTCGCCGAAGAAGCGGCGCTGTTCCTCCGGGGGCAGGTTGGCCTCGGCCAGCAGGATCGCGTCGCCGCGGCGCCGGTTGGTGAAGGCGCGCAGGTCGCGCAGGAACGCATGCGGATCCTGACCGCGCTCGGCCTCGGTGCCGGCCAGCTCGATTACGAACGGGGCGGCGTCGACTCGGAAGCCGGACAGCCCCAGCTCCAGCCAGTAGCCGACAACCTTGCTGATTTCGTCCCGGACCCGCGGATTGGCGATGTTGAGGTCGGGCATGTGGGAGTAGAAGCGGTGCAGGAACCACTTGCCGGCGACCTCGTCATAGTTCCAGTTGGAGTCCTCGGCGTCGGGGAACACCACGCCCGGCGGCCCCTCGGGCTGCTCGTCGGCCCAGACATAGAACTCGCGCCAGGGCGAGCTCTCGTCGGCGCGGGCCGACTGGAACCAGGGATGCTGATCGGAGGTGTGGTTGACGACCAGGTCGGCGATCACCCGGATGCCCCGCTCGCGGGCCGCTCGGAGGAGCTCGACCAGGTCGCCGAGGGTGCCCAGTCGCGGGTCGACGCCGTAGAAGTCGCTGACGTCGTAGCCGTTGTCCTTGTTCGGGGTCGGATAGAACGGCATCAGCCAGATACAGGTCACCCCCAGCCCGGCCAGGTAGTCGATCTTGTCCAGAAGCCCGGGGAAGTCGCCGACGCCGTCGCCGTCGCTGTCGGCGAACAGCTCCACGTCCAGGCAGTAGATGATCGCGTTCTTCCACCACAGGTCGTAGGCGGCACTGGAACTCATCCCTGCACCTCGTCGGGACCCGACGGGCCGCTCGGCCCGGTCAGTGCCGGGATGACCTTGGAACCGAAGGCGTCAATGAACGGCTGCTGGTGCTCGGCCTGTCCGACCTCGTGCAGGTAGATCCGATCGAACCCGAGCTCGGCGTACTCACCCAGCCAGGCGGTGTGGCGGCCCAGGTCGGCCGAGACGAGCACGGCCGAGCGCACGTCCTCGGGGGCCACAAACCGCGCCGCCGCCTCGAACTGCTCGGGCAGTGCCAGCTCCATGGCCAGGGAGGTGTCGAACACGTTGGTGCTCCACTGGTCGTAGGCGACCGCCAGGGCGGTGTCCTCGTCGGCCGCCCAGGACAGGTGCACCTGGAGGTACAGCGGCTTGCCCTCGCCACCGCCCGTGCGGAACGCGTCGATCACAGCCCGGAGCGTGTCGTGGGTCTGGTTGATGGTGACCAGGCCGTCGGCCCAGCCGCCCACCCAGGCCGCCGTCTCGGGGCTGATGGCCGCCCCGATCAGCATGGGCGGCTGCTCGGGGAGGGTCCAGAGCCTGGCCTGGTCGACCTTGATGAGCCCGTCATGGCTGACCGTCTCGCCGGCCAGCAACGCCCGAATGACCGCGACGGCCTCGCCCAGCCGGGCCGTGCGCTCGGCCTTGGTCGGCCAGCGGTCGCCGGTGATGTGCTCGTTGGAGGCCTCGCCGCTGCCCAGCGCCAGCCAGAAACGGCCGGGGAACATCTCGCTGAGGGTGGCTGCCGCCTGGGCCACGACGGCCGGGTGGTAGCGCTGCCCGGGCGCGTTGACCACCCCAAGGCTCAGCCCGGTGGCCTGGAGCGCGGCTCCCAGCCAGGACCAGGCAAAGCCGCTGTTGCCCTGCCGACTGCTCCACGGCGCGAAGTGGTCAGAGCACATCGCCGCCTGGAACCCGGCCGCCTCGGCCGCGACCACGCAGCGCAGCAGCACGCTCGGGGGGAGCTGCTCATGGGAGGCGTGGTAGCCGATCACGAGGCCTGAACGGGGCCGACTGCTCATTTGCGCTCCTGGTCAAGAGGGTCCGCCTAGCCTCTAACCGCCGGAGCCACCGCCCAAGCGTATGTTCCGGGCGCCGCAGCTCCCGAGCTCATCAGCAAGCGGCCAGGTTGAGCTCGACCTGCGTTACCAGGAGGCGAAGATGCGGGCCTGGCCGCCGGAGCCCTCCTCGTACGGGATGAGCCCGACGACGATCGTGGCGCCGCGCTTCGGGATGCGGTCGAGGTTCGCCAGGTTCTCCACCCCGTAGCGGTCGGCTCCCGTGAGGATCAAGTGCGTCTCGAACGTCGTCGAGTTCCCCGGGTCGATGCTGAGCGTGTCGACGCCGAGGCTGCGGATCCCTCGGCGGCGCAGCAGCCATTCGCAGGCGTCAGGATCAAAGCCCGGGAAGTGCAGGGTGCCCGTCGTGTCGGTGCCGCGGTAGGCATCGGGGTCGCCGACCTTGGCACCCCAACCTGAGTACATGAGGACGGCGGCGTCGCGCGGGATGCGGCCGTGCCTACGCTCGAAGGAACGCAGGTCCTCGATGGTCACGACCGTGTCCGGGTCCCGGGCCGCCCGGCCCGCGATGTCGATGACCACCGCCTGCACGATCAGTTCCGACGGTTGCAGCTCTGGCGCCAAGCGGCCGCCAAGGGTGAAGTGCCCTGGCGCGTCGACGTGGGTCCCGATGTGCTCGATGATGCGCCACTCCTGCAGGTAGTACCCGTTGTCCTCGATCGTCACCACGGTTCGCCGCGCCGCCTCCTCGCCAGGCACGAAGGCCGGAAACGAGGTCGTCAACGGGTAGGTGAGATCACGCAGGCCGTGCCGCCTGCCCGAAATGGCCGGCGCCCCCTCGCCCGCCTGGGCCGTTCCCCCCAGGGCCGCGGAGGCGGCGACCGCCGCACCGCCGACCAGCGCCGCCCGGCGGGTGACGCCGGAGCCTGCCTGGCGAGCAGCCGGCTCCGATCCTCGTCCGGCGGTCGTGGCCGCCACCTGCGCCAGCCCGAAGCACTTCTCGGTGCACATGGCCCTGCTCCCTTCGATTGATTCGGACCACCCGGTAGGTACTTCACCGACCAAAGGGGCAAGAACGCAAATGATGGGACTCCAGCAGGAGGAGCTCTGGCGGCGGGGAATCGCTGCGGCTGATCGCCCGATGGCATGCGAGGACCCTCGGTGTGGGCGCTTGTGCGGCAACTCCACGGTGAATTGTGATGGTATGGGCGGTCAGGTCCGGGTCTTCCGTGACGTCCTGGATGTAACGGACGAGGGCAGGTGGCGTTTCTCCGTATGGGGCAGGAGTGCATGGCCCGTGACGCTCCTGTGGACGCCGCTCGCCCGAGCCCGGGAGGGACGCTGATGTTGGGTCGCCGACGCAACCTGTCCTCGATCGCCGCGCTGATCGGTC
>DATHIG010000207.1:0-2998 GCA_035490035.1 Actinomycetes bacterium | reverse complement strand
TTACTGGCGCAGCGCGGGCGCGCGGACCACGATCAGCTCGGTGTCGTCGGGCCGGTCGCGGGCGATCCAGCGCCCGTCGCTGAACGGGTAGTTGTTGTCATTGGCGATCAGCAGCCGCTCGCCGCCGAGGACCTCCAGGCTCTCGACCGACTGCAGCGGGAACGAGAACGGGTCGCCGACGCCGAACTCACCCGGCCGCGCCGGCAGCGAGATCCCGTCGGGGTCAGGGATGGCCAGCAGGTCGAGCACCAGGCGCTTGTCGAGGAAGCCGCCGGCGTCGACCCGGCGCAGATCGACCAGGTAGATCTTCTTCTGCCTGGCCTCGGCACCCTGAGCGTCGTCGCGCTCGATGAGGACGAACCGGTGCTGGTCCAGCGCCGTGAGATCGCCGATCACCGCGTCGGGAAAGCCCGCGTCGACGTGGTACTGCCACCTCCGGCCGGTGTAGGCACCGGCGCGGAGGTCGAACTCGCTGAGGATCCGCCGCCGCAGGTCGGGGTCGTCGCGGAGCGCGCCCTCCAGCATCGGGTACAGCCGCCTGCCGTCGACGCTGCCTGCCATGCCCTCGAACCCGCGGCTGGCGCGGAGCGTCCAGGCGTCCGGATCCAGGAGGTAGGGGTTCTGCGGCGACTGGACCCCAGGCAGCGGCACCGGAGCGGCCAGCACCCTGCCCGTGGCGTCGGTGTGGAGCAGGAAGGGGCCGAACTCCTCACCGAACCAGAGACTGCCGTCCTTCGCCGCTCGTACCGACTCCAGGTCGAAGTCGGCCCCGGTCAGCAGCCGGTCCGGCCGGAAGAGCGGGAACGGGACCTTCCCGTCGGGGTCGCGCAGCTGCAGGAAGCCGAGCACCGCCACCGTTCCGGTCCCGCCAGCGGCCGTCTTGAACTCCGGCCGGATCCTGTAAAGGCGCAGCAGGAAGTCGCCGGAGTTGGCCTTGGCGCCGTAGCCGTTATCGGGCATCGCCCAGAGCTCACCGTGCCCGGCGTCCAACACCGCCGAGAAACCGGGGATGGGCTGGCCCGGAAAGGGCGGCGTGACGCCGTTGTCGCCGGTGATGAACGCGCCCGAGGGCGGCCCCGGCTGGTAGGCATCCGACGGCAGGATCGCGCGGCCCAGCAGTGTCGGCTGCCGGTCTGTGGCGGCAGTGGCGGGCGCCACCAGCATCGCGACAGCCAACGCGGCGGCGAACAGAGCGGACAAGATTCGCATCAAGCCATCTTCCTTCCCATTGACACCGAACGCGAATCTACGTTCCTCACCACGCGCCGAGGTGGCCCCGGGGTGACACCACGGTGAAGATGCCGGGACCGTGCTCGTCCGCCGCCAAGGAGGTCGCAACGCTCCTCAAGCGACCGTCTGATGGTGTGGCGAGGGCCGGGGACCTTGGGGCCCGAGCGCGAGCGGGTGGAGGGTCTGGACTGGCCGGCGTCCGGGTCCAAGGCGCGCCGGTTGCTCGAACAGCACCCTGGGCACAAGCTGCATGACCGTAGGTCCGGCGAGGGAGGGAGCGATGTCCATGCGATATCGGCAACTGGGTGCATCGGGTCTACGGGTCTCGGTGCTGACCATGGGCACGATGACCTTCGGCGGCAAGGGCGGGTTCGCCAGCGTCGGGTCGACCGGCGTGGAGGAGGCCCGCCAGCAGGTCGACCGATGCCTGGAGGCCGGGGTCAACCTGATCGACACCGCCAACGTCTACTCCGGTGGATTGTCGGAGGAGATCCTCGGGCAGGTCCTCGAGGGCCGCCGCGACGAGGTGCTGGTGGCAACCAAGGCGCGCATGCCGATGGGCGACGGCCCCAACGACGCCGGGCTGTCACGCCACCACCTGGTCACCCAGTGCGAGGCCAGCCTGCGGCGGCTGGGCACCGACCGCATCGACCTGTACCAGGTGCATGAGTGGGACGGCCAGACCCCCCTCCAGGAGACACTGGAGGCCCTGGACGACCTGGTCCGCGCGGGCAAGGTCCGCTACGTCGGCTGCTCCAACTATGCCGGCTGGCAGCTGATGAAGGCGCTCGGCATCGCCCAGCGGCGACGGCTGCCCCGATTCGTCAGCCAGCAGATCCACTACACCCTGCAGGCCCGCGAGGCCGAGTACGAGCTGGTGCCCATCGCCATCGACCAGGGTCTGGGCATGCTGGTCTGGAGCCCGCTGGCGGGAGGGCTGCTGAGCGGCAAGTACCGCCGCGACCAGCCCAGCCCGGAAGGGTCCAGGCTGCTGTCCGGCTGGGACGAGCCCCCCGTCCGCGACCAGGACAAGCTGTATGACATCGTCGAGGTGGTGGTGGAGGTGGCCAAGCAGCGCGGCGCCTCCCCGGCGCAGGTGGCGCTGGCCTGGCTGCTCGAGCGGCCGGCGGTGACCTCGGTGATCGTCGGCGCCCGCACCACCGAGCAGCTGGTCGACAACCTCGGCGCGGCCGATCTGTCGCTCTCCGAGGAGGAGCTGGCCCGGCTGGAGGAGGTGAGCCGGCCGCCGCTGCTGTACCCCTACTGGCATCAGGCCAAGACGGCCGCCGACCGGCTCGGTCCGGCCGACCTCTCGCTGCTCGGCCCCCACCTGGCCGGCCGGCCGAGGGAGCCGCGCTGATCCGAAGGGTCCGGGGATCGCCGCGACCGTGTATTCGCTCCCGACCTCTAGCCGCGACCGACGAACGGCATCTTGGTTGCCATCAGGGTCATCGTCGCGACGTTCGCGTCCAGCGGCAGCCCCGCCATGTAGAGCACCGCGCGGGCGACGTCGGCGACGTCCATCCGCGGCTCGGGCCGGACGCTGCCATCGGCCTGGGGCACACCGGCGGCGATGGCCTCAGTCAGCTCGGTCCCGGCGTTGCCGATGTCGATCTGCCCGCAGGCGATGTCGTAGGCGCGTCCGTCGAGCGAGGTCGACTTCGTCAATCCGGTGATCGCGTGCTTGGTCGCCGTGTACGCGACCGACAGCGGCCGAGGCGCGTGCGCGGAGATCGAGCCGTTGTTGATGATTCGGCCGCCGCGCGGC